>NZ_DFQB01000046.1:0-22250 GCF_002377545.1 Thalassolituus sp. UBA3500
CGCACTTCAAACTTGATACTAAGTTTTTGGTAGTTTAAGCCCATGTTCAGCCTCTAGGTATTTAAGAACCTTATGTAGAGCCCTATATATGTTTAACTCATTAGCGCCAAATGGGTAGTACCCACTGATTAACTGTTCGGCTGGGATGTCTCGGGGTACGGTTTTCCGTTTGAATTCATTTTCACCATCGAAAAATTTGACTGGATAACGAAATGAGCGCCCTTCACTCTCAAGGTCACCCCAACTTCCATAATTTTGAATATTGCCATTGTAACACTCACTACCTATGATATTCTCGATATCAATTAATATATTTTTCAGAGGATCTATTTCTGCCCGAGTCCTTTGGATCGACTCATAGCTTGAGACTTTTTCTTGCACGTATTCAAGCTGCCCCCTAAAGTAATTTTCATTCTCTGTTCGAGCTTCAAGTATCCATTGGTTAAATAACTCGTCACCCTGTTTAGCGCTGATAAGTTCTTTTAATTCAGCGATGGCTTCTAGCTCATCTTGAATAGAGGAGAAACGCTCTTCCCATGTGTCGAAACTTTCCTTGGCTTCTTGAATTAAGGACTCTTTTTCTTCATCAGAAACACATGAATAATCCAGCGCCACGAAATTCCTGTATGCATCAAGTTCTTCCTTGACTGTATAGGTTTGCATTTCCTTGTCGTCAGGCCAGACTTCTTTTGCAGCAGCTCTAATATCATCGATTACTGAGTCAGGAATTGGCATTTGATCTCCTTGAAACATAACGCTCCGCTAGAAGGCGAGCGAAGCGAGTCCTAGTGAAGGCCACGCTTTCTGTGGCCGTAGCGAGTTTCAGCGGTTTGTTATTAGCCTTCTTTAGTAAGCTCATCAATTTTCTTGGTAAAGTAGTGTGTCAATAACTGCTGGCCACCTTCGAATACCGTTTTGAAGGGTGCATCCCGCAGTTCCGATTTCAACTTACTCAAAACCTCCCGGTTATTGAGCGCTGCAGCGAAATCGTAACCTTTCTGGGTAAGTCTGAGAGGAAAATCATAATCAATTTTGTACTCTCCACTAAGATACAAATGAAGGCCTACATCCTCTAGATTATCCATACGCCGGTATGCATTGGAGATCAGCTCATTATCAAGCATTTGGTGCAAATGAAAGTGAAACTTTTGAAAAGACTGGGATTTATTGTCACTTCCACCGAGGTCTAAACCAGCGTCTTCAACATCTTGCCATGAAGTATGAGCACTCTCACTTTCAATGAAGACTCGCATCAGCGTAGACATGTAATCAAAATCCATTTTCATCTAGCGATTTCTCCAATCACTCATGGCTGATAACAGCTTGTTAGTGTGCGTGCGCATTTATCCTGGGACACTCTTTCGAGGTTTCCCAGGTAACTCTTTGAACTGATTGAAAAATCTTCCATAATTCAAATCTCCCTTCCAGAAAAACGCGCACGCCTGTTATTTCTATAACCGCGGGCACAGAAACTTGTAAACCACATCTACAAGTCTTTGATTCACATACGGTTTACCGTACTACCCACCGGCAAAACGCGCAAGCGCGAATGTAAAGCGTGCCAGTTTTGCCCGAAAACGCCGAAATATACTGTATGGATGTCCCCCTTCTCTTTACATTCAGATTGTCCGCATCGCTTATCGCCGACCTAGCACTTTATTACTAGTTTTTGCCAACTGGTAGGATGCAGCACCTGCCATCTGGCCCTAGACTTATAAAAAGAATACATAACTAAGGTGGCTTATGGCTGAGAGCTTCAGTGCAGAACGTATGCTGACGGGGAAGATGGCGGCGGTGCCAGCGTCGGGCTGGATGGCGTTGATTCGCGCAGGGTATTATACGGGCGGTTGTACCGACGAGACTCAGTTGGTCCGCTCTATGGCCGAGCAGATGTCTGAGCCATTGTTGGCCCACGCGTCCCGAGAGGCGTGTCGCTTAATCACCGAACTGCGCGAGCATACCGGTGAGCTGTCGCTGTTCGATCAGTTTATGCAGGAGTACAGCCTGGATAACGACGAAGGCCTGACGCTGATGATTATCGCTGAGGCGCTGTTGCGCATCCCGGATAAGGCGTCACGGTATGCCTTTATCCGCGCTGAGATCTCTCAGGCAGATTGGGAGCAGCACCTGAGCCATAGCCCATCCCACTGGGTGAATATGGCAACGCGTGGCTTGTCGGTCAGTGGCCGTATGGCGCGGTTAAAGAACGCACTCGGGCGCTTGATTACCCGCCCCGGCGAGCCGGTGATCCGCAATGCGCTGCAATACGCGATGCAGATGCTGGGCAATCAGTTCGTGCTGGGTGAAGACATCGCCACTGCCCGCGCCAATGCCGAACGCACGCACTCTGAGTTAAATGCCTTCTCATTCGATATGCTGGGTGAGGCGGCGCTCTGTGATGACGACGCAGAGAAGTATCTGGCCAGCTATCGAGCTGCGTTAAAAGAGATCGCACTTCAGAACAACGCCTCTGATCAAACAGCTAACACTTCTAAACGTCCCTGCTCGCTTTCAATTAAGCTTTCTGCTCTGCACCCGCGTTATGAAGACACCCAGCGCGAAGACGTTAAGGTCAGGCTCTATGATCGCCTCGCGACACTCGTGCGTGAAGCACGTGAGTTGTCGGTGCCCGTAACCATTGATGCCGAAGAAGCCGACCGTCTGGTTCTATCGCTGGAGTTATTTGAACAGGTACTGAGTAACGAAGCCGCTGACTGGGGCCAGTTTGGCCTCGCTGTGCAGGCTTACAGCAAACGCGCCTTGCCCGTGTTGGGCTGGCTTGATGCGTTAGCACGCGAGCACGCGGTGAGAGTTCCAGTGCGCTTAGTCAAAGGCGCCTACTGGGATAACGAAATCAAACTGGCGCAGCAACGTGGCTTGCCCGGTTACCCCGTTTTTACCCGTAAAGAGCACACCGATCTTTCCTATCTGGCGTGTGCGGCCTATATGCTGAAAAGCACGGGCATTTATCCGCAATTCGCGACTCATAATGCGCATACCTTAATGGCCGTATCCGCGATGGCCGATGCGCTGTCATCAGCAGAATCGAGTGACGCTTGCGAATTCCAACGCCTGCAGGGCATGGGCGAGCCCTTGTATGACGCCTGGCAAAGTAAACGCAAAGACTACGTGCGTACTTATGCCCCGGTCGGTGAACACAAAGAGCTATTGCCTTATCTGGTGCGACGCTTGTTAGAAAACGGCGCCAATACGTCGTTTGTGCATCATCTATGGAAGTCAGATATCAGCCCTGAAGCGTTGGTACAGTCACCACTGGATCTCGCCCGCGAGCACCATTTTGCACCCGCAGCGGATATCCCGGCACCCGCCAATATTCTTGCACCGCGTAAAAATTCAGCCGGGTTAAACCTGAACAACCGTGATGAGCTTGATTCGTTACTCGCAGGCTTAGAGCGCTGGAAGTCTCACCAATGGCAAGCTCGCCCTCAGGTGAAGATCAGCAGCCTCACTACCTATCAGCCAGATATAGTTGTGGGTTGCCCTTTCTCTGCACACGATAAGGTGGGCCTCGTGCAATGGGCACACCCTGACGATGTGTACGCCATTATTGATACTGCCCAACGCGCCTTTACTCACTGGAATAGCGAACCGCGCCCCGCGTTTGCCGCCCAGCGAAAAGCCTGGCTGCTGACCCTGGCTGATTTACTCGAAACCCACCGACATGAGTTGATCATGCTGTGTGTGCGCGAAGCGGGTAAAACCCTGCGGGACGCCGTGGATGAGATTCGTGAAGCCGTCGATTTCTGTCGCTACTATTCGGGCTTTATTGATGAAGGTTTTGCCGAGCCGATTGCCCTGCCCGGCCCGACGGGTGAGTTAAACCAACTGCACTATGAAGGTCGCGGTGTGTGGTTTTGCATCAGCCCCTGGAATTTCCCGTTGGCGATATTTATTGGTCAGATCAGTGCTGCACTCGCCGCTGGCAATGCCGTAATTGCCAAACCCGCAGAAGCCACCAGCCTGATTGCCGCACGTGCTATTGAACTGGCCAATGCAGCAGGCGTACCTCAAGAATTACTGCAGTGCGTGCCGGGGTCTGGCCCGATACTGGGCGATGTATTCTGCAACGATGCACGTATTGCTGGCGTAGCCTTTACCGGCTCTCATAAAACAGCCCATAAAATCGCGATGGACCTTGCCCATCGTCGTGGCCCTATCGCAACATTTATTGCCGAAACCGGCGGTCAGAACGCAATGATCGTTGATTCAACCGCCCTGCCTGAGCAAGTCGTTAAAGACGTCTTACGCTCCGCCTTTGGTAGCGCTGGGCAACGTTGTTCGGCATTGCGAGCCTTGTACCTGCAAGCGGATATTGCCGATGAAATTATCCGTTTATTAAAAGGCGCCATGAATGAGTTGGTGGTGGGAAATCCAGGCGATGTATCCACCGATGTCGGCCCGCTGATTTCGATGCAAGCAAAGAACAGTCTGCTTGCTCATATCCGCCATTTAAAAAGCCATGGCAAGCTGTTGGCTCAAGTCGACAACGTGCCCGAAGAAGGTTTCTTTCTAGCCCCCGTTGCGTACGAGATTGGATCAATTTCAGAACTGGACGACGAGCACTTCGGGCCGATCCTGCATGTGATCCGTTACCAGAACGCTGACCTGCCGAAAGTCATTGAAGATATTAATAACACGGGATTCGGCCTGACCTTGTCTGTGCATTCCCGCAATCCTGAAGTATCAGGCTTTATTGCGCGTACCGCTCGCGTGGGCAACGTATATATTAATCGCGATCAGATCGGTGCTGTGGTGGGTGTACAGCCGTTTGGCGGCCTGGGGCGGTCAGGCACTGGCCCGAAAGCCGGAGGCCCTGATTACGTGAAACGTTTTGCCTGCGAGCGCACAGTCAGCGTTAACACCAGTGCGATAGGCGGTAACGCAGAGCTACTACGGCAGAAAAATCAAAGTTGAATCAAACGTTATGATTACTGGCGATAAAGTTCTTTGTCGTCAGTAAAGATTTTATCGCCCACGTTTTCAGCCTGCTTAAGCGCTTTCAACGAACTGGAGCGGAACTCGCGTGAATACAGCACAGCGGTAATTAATGCTGCGGTGCCCATAAACAGCCACTCAGAGACAAACCAACTGAGTGCTGCCATCGAGAAGTAAAACGCACGCAGCCCATTGTTGTAACTGTGGCTGGCCTGATCAATGACCTTCGCACTGTAGAGCGCCATGCTACGACGATCACCGGGAGTCACCGAATTATCGTCAGGCATAGGCGCAGCGCCCACCAATACCGAGGCAAATCCAAACTGACGCATTGACCAGGTAAAGGTGAAGTAGGCGTAAATAAATATGACCACCAGCACGGCGATCTTAAATTCGAGTTCAGTCAGTGAGTCGCCTTCAACGAACGATACGGTGCTCAACATGGCACTGATTTTATCCGTTGCTGTCAGTGCAGTAAGAAGACCCGCAATAATCAGCACGCAAGAGGATGCAAAGAAGTTTACGTTGCGCTCAATGTTAGCCAGCAGAGCCGCATCGCCTACGCGGATTTCACGTTTCAGCATCCGGCGCATCCAGTTGATACGATGCACATGCAGAACAGACGACAAGGACGCAGAACGTTTAGCCCGGTAGTGCGCAAATTTGGCATAACCAAACCAGCAAAACACCAGCCAACCGAGGCTGATAAAGTTGAGCATGCCTATTTCTGCAAAACCTGCCATATCGAAATGCCTGCTCCTGTAAGGTGATCTGTTACATGACCTATAACGTGGCCTGTAAGGTGAATAGTTACCCTTTAAGAAGGGTCACCAGATAACGGATTCGCTCATCCGATAACTGGCGATAATCGAAGTACGGAGTCACAACCGAACCTGAGTGATTCGATGCGAACCTACTGTCCAGCCATTTTGCACCATCTGTTTTGAAAAAGCCGCATTCTTCAGCGAACTGTTTGCCCATCAGAAGAACTTGATGTGATGGTTTTGATGTCATGGTTGAAGGCCCGCCAAAACACAGCGCTACGCCACTGCCCGGATGGAGCATCCGCGCATCGCGATAGTCCTGCCAACGACTGAACTCTTCGGTGCCGTTAAATTTCAGTTCGTGCAGAAACTTGGCAAAGACATTAAAAATTTTGCGCCAATGATTTCCTTCTTGCGCATTAATCTGAGCAATATCGCCATCGGCTAATGGCATGACGTCACCCGGATACGCAAAGGGTTCAAGAGATGGCCTGTTTGCCAGATAAACCCGCAGCCTTGCCTGCGGGTCACCTAAGCCAACATCGGCAACAGACGCCGTGGCCATATCAGGACGGTTCAAACCAATGTTTTGTGCGGTTAGCGAAAGCGACCAGCGAGAGCATCACCGGCACTTCAACAAGCACTCCCACCACGGTCGCCAGTGCCGCACCTGAATGCAAACCAAACAATGAAATAGCAACAGCCACGGCCAACTCAAAGAAATTACTGGTGCCGATCATACAGGCAGGTGCAGCAACGTTATGCTTTAGCTTAATGCGTATGGCGATGAAATACGTAATCGCAAAGATGCCGTAGGTCTGAATCAGCAAAGGAATTGCGATCAGCAACATATCCAGAGGATTCTCTACGATGCGAGGTGCCTGCAAACCGAATAAAATCAGTACGGTGGCCAACAACCCCAGAATAGACAACGGCTTTAACGTCTCTGACAAGCGCCCTACGCCCTCTGCCCCGAGTATTTTTCGAGTGAGCACACCTGCCACTAACGGCAAGACAACGTACAAGGCGACGGATATGAGCAATGTCTCCCACGGGACTTCAATATCCGAGACACCGAGAAGAAACCCTGCAATCGGTGCAAACGCAAAAATCATAATGACGTCGTTCACCGATACCTGTAGCAAGGTGTAATTCGCATCACCGCGCGTCAGGTGGCTCCAGACAAATACCATGGCAGTGCAAGGCGCGACGCCCAGCAAAATCATGCCGGCGATGTATTCCTGCGCGGTGGCAGGTGACACCAGGTCCGCAAATATATGATGAAAAAACAGCCAACCTAATGCAGCCATGGTGAAAGGCTTAATTAACCAGTTAATGATCAGGGTAAGCGCAAGCCCCTGAGGTTGCTTAGTGACATCTTTGATGGACGCAAAATCAACCTGCATCATCATTGGATAAATCATCAGCCAAATCAGAACAGCAATCGGCAGATTTACGTTGGCGACTTCGGCATTGGCAACAATCTGAAAGACATCCGGCGTAATAAGACCGGCAGCAATGCCTGCAACAATCGCAAGCCCGACCCACACGGATAAATAACGCTCAAAAATACCCATCAGGAAACATGCTCCGGTGTGAGAAGCCGCCCGATAGCGGTTTCGAGTGATTTTTTGTCCGTGAATTTATCCAATGAAGTTGATGCCAACAGAGACAAGCGTTGCTGCATCATACGGCCGACCTCTTTAAACATGCCTTGCTGCATGTCTTCGGTCGGTAATTTTGATGGATCAGGTAAGCCCCAATGTACACGGGCGGCATTACCGAACCATACCGGGCAGGTTTCTCCGGCAGCGCTGTCACAAACCGTAATGACGACATCGGGCGCAAAGGCTTCGTGATCATCCCAGCTCTGGCTGACCAGGCCTTCGGTGGAGATATTCTGGCTTTCGAGATATTTCAGCGTGCCCGGAAATACCACACCAGCAGGCTGGCTACCGGCGCTACGGGCATCAATTCTGCCCTCGGAAATATGACGTGTCAGTGCTTCAGCGAGGATGCTGCGACAACGGTTGTGTGTACAGATAAAAAGTATTTTCATAAATCAGACGTCAGCAGCACGCTGACGATTCTCCCGGATTGATCATGTGTTCAGGTACGGACGTAAGAACCATGGGCGCCAGTGTATTGATGACCTCAGCTACCCATGCCGGTAGTTGCGGCGCTAAGGAGTAATACACCCACTGCCCACGACGTTCAGTCTCGACCAAGCCAGCTTCACGCAATATCGCCAGGTGGCGCGATACTTTTGGCTGGCTGAGTTGCAGTATGTCCATCAGGTCACAAACGCAGCGCGGGCCAGACGTCATTGCGACTACCGAGGTCAGCCGCGTGTCGTCGGCAAGCAGTTTCATAAGTTCAACGGGGGTCACTGTTTTTAAGCCCTGCATTTCATGTGCGTTGTGCGCTCTTCAGCTTGCGACCTTGCTAATTATACAAGTCATCATCTGAATATATGAAAAATCATATATATGTTTTTTCGCATATGCAAGTTTTGCCTCTGGCAAACGGCCGGATTGCCCCTTTTTCAAGTAACTAAAAGGCTGCTAGTGTTATCTCATCTTTCTCAAACCCTCTTTTGACTGAGCTTAAGGAGCGATACATGCCACGCGGTAAGTATGACGTCATTATTTTTGGTGCCACTTCGTTTGTCGGCGGGATTCTGACCCGCTACATCGCGGCACAGTACGGCTGGAACAAGGATCTGAAATGGGCAATTGCCGGCCGTTCTGAGCGCAAGCTTCAGCAGGTTCGCGGCACGTTGGCGCCGATTCTTGGTGAAGACGCTGGAGATGTTGAATACATTATCGCCGACGCTGCCGACGAAGCCAGCCTCGCCGAACTGTGCGACTCAACCCGCGTGATTGTGTCTACTGTGGGCCCTTACGCTCTGTATGGTGAGCCTCTGGTGAAAGCCTGTGTCGACGCTGGTATCGATTACTGCGATCTGACCGGTGAGCCACAGTGGATTAAACGCATGCTGGATAAGTACGAATCAAAGGCGATCGATACCGGCGCCCGTATTGTTCATTGCTGTGGGTTTGACTCTATCCCATCTGATCTCGGCGTTCGTCACCTGCAAGAGCTGGCTAAAGAAAAAGTCGGCCACACCGTCAGTAAAGTTGAGATGCGCGTCAAAGCAGCGAAAGGTGGTATGTCGGGCGGAACAACCGCAAGCATGATCCAGCTGACGAAAGAGGTGATGGCCAATCCTGCGATTAAGAAAGAATTGGCAAACCCCTATTCGCTGTGCCCCCCTGATCACGGTTTTCGCGTCAGACAACCTGATATCAAGCGCGCCTTTTTCGACCGTGCTTCGAACGCCTGGGGTATGCCGTTCATCATGGCGGCCATCAACACGCGCGTAGTTCACCGCACGAACGCACTGCTTGAAAATGAGTATGGCGATCGCTTCGAGTACAACGAAGCCATGCTCACCGGCAAAGGTTCAAAAGGTCGCCGCATGGCTAAAGGGATGACCTTAGGGCTTGGCGCTTTTACGGTTGGTGCAGCCTTGAAACCAACCCGCGCATTGCTGGAGAAATTTGTCCTGCCGAAGCCGGGTCAGGGGCCATCGCCGAAAGAGCAGGAAGAAGGTTACTTTGATATCCGCTTCTACGGCTACGACAAAGACTACAAGCACGGTAAAGAGCCCGTGATCGCCACCAAAGTCACCGGCGACAAAGATCCGGGCTACGGCTTTACAGGCAAGATGCTGGGCGAAGCCGCCGTCTGCCTCGCTCTCGATTACCACAACCGTGGCAAGAAACGCTGGGGCAAAGGCGGCTTCTGGACGCCGGGTGCCTTGTTCAACGAGGTGTTTATGGAGCGCCTGCAGAAGAACGCCAATATGACGTTTGAAGACATCACGCCGGCTGAGAAGCCCGAAGAGGAAGCGGCGTAAACTTCGTCAATCCGATCCGGAGTCTATCTCCGGGTCGTTTGCCGCCTGCATGGCAAATAATTTGAGAGCAATGTCGTCGCGATTACTCTGAAGTCCACGCAGAGCCTCATTTAAGACACTCTGGTCATCGTCGCCCAGTCGCTCTGTAGACTGATGATCAAGCACCATCAGAATATCCTGAAGTTGCGATTCGATTCGGCGCAGACGTTGTTCGATACGATGTTCCTCACTGTTTCTATGTTTCATCATTACGACCTTTCCTTGATGGGAGAATACCCAAACAGGTACAGCTTATGACTGAGAAGTGAGCAACAGGTTCAGTGCTTTCAGCCTGAAACTATCCAGAATCTAGTTAGAAACTAGTTAGAAACTACGGGAAAAGCCAACGTACCCCAGTCTTCATGCGGGTGCTCAAGCATGATATTCAGTACCACAGGCAACAGTGTCATAAGCAAACTTGAGCCGGTTTCTACCTGCTCACGGTTCACACGACTGTTGAAGGTCGCGCCGCCGCCTATCACCTGTTCCTGCAGCACACTGAGGCGTTCAAGCGTCAGTGCCAGTAACTCAGGGACCTTCTTTCGGCTAAGGCAGTTCAATGCTTCGACTGACGAGCGTTCAAAACGCTCTTTCCAGTCGCTTTCTGTCGCTGGATTCACCGCAGCCTGACGCTGAGCCTCCCAGAAGGGGCCATACACAAACTGGTTTTTGAGTAGTGCTTTCACTGAGCCCGAGTACTGATGCCAAAGCATTTCGTAAATGGCCTGCTCTTCATCAAGCGACACCAGTTGCTCGATCAGCTTCAGGAAACTACTGTTGCCTGGCTGACTTTCGTCGGTCAGGCAACAGGCACTGAGGGAAATCCACGCAGTGATGAATTGCAGATCTGCATTGCCCTGCTGATCCTGGGCTGCACGCCACCAACTGATTGCGCGGTGAAGGCGTGTCGAGTGCTCTTCATTGAACAGATCACGCTGTTCACGCAGTCGCTCGTGCAATTCATCAGGTGACATAAAGCTTCCTTAAGCGTTTCGATGACTATGGATATCAGTTAATGACAGCAGTCTGAGTGATCATCAAAGTCGATGGCCAGATACAGTTTCGCCTCAGGAAACGCGGTTGGATATGCAACGTAGTAATGCGTTTCTTCGTCGACTGGCCACCAGCAGGAAGCAGCGCGTGGGACTTCGTTCAAGTCTACGCGCTCAACGCTGTAGGCCAGGTTGTATTGCTCGGCTTCCGGAAAATCTTCGAGGAATTCTTTCGGCAAACCTTCAATGGCCGTATCGAGTTTGTTTTCTTCATTTAATCCCTGAAGCTTTTTCGTCCACTCAGGATTCTGGCTGCACTCAACCAGAAACTCAGCGAGATAACGGCTGTGGTGCTTTTTTAAAATACGCGGTTTCATAGTGAATCCTTATGTGAATCCTTGAACGTGACTTACCAAGGTAACGGCTGGCCATTAGAGTGCCAGAAGCTACCTGTAGTTTCGAGTGTGAGATCATCGATGCGGGCTGCGATGCCTTCTGCCGCCTGCTCTGGGGAAATGTCTCCATTAAATCCAACCATACGCGTCTGTACGAAGCCCGGATGAATCTGAGCGACCATAACGCCGTGCTCTTTCAGGTCATTCGCCAGGCTTTTGCCGATGGCATTGACCGCCGCCTTTGAAGCTCGGTAGCCGTAATAAGCCCCCGAGGTGTTGTCTTCAATCGAACCCATACGGCTGGTGATATTCGCAATCTTAGTACCCTCAGCCATTAATGGCAGAAGCTCACGGGTCACCATTAATGGAGCAATGGCATTCACTTCGAACTGTGCGCGAATGCGATCGCTGTCGAGGTCGTGCAGAGTCTCGTTAGTGAATAATCCTGCGTTGTTGATCAGTACGTCGATGGGATCATCGAGAATCCGGTCCAGCACCATGGCAATGCCCGGCAGTTGTTCTTCATTCGTAATATCGATGTCTGACAGCACCTGATCGGCGATCTCTTCGATCTCGTCGTTGGTTTCACGACAGACCGCTGTAACCGAGTCACCGCGCGCTTCATAAAGCTTCGCCAATGCCAGTCCGATTCCCCGGTTTGCCCCAGTAATTACGATGTTTGCCATGATCTGCCCTTCCACAATTTGATAGACGCAAGTCTAACGATTCTGGAATCGTACGTCTTCCCCACTGGTATATTGCAAGCGAAATACAGAAACCTGTATCCAGGTACAATTTAAAGACAATAAAAAAGCCGCATCGCGCGGCTTTTTTATTCACTCAGAACCCAATTCAGGCGAGCGATGCTTTGTATTCAGCCATCAGAGACTTGATACGCTGGCTCTGCTCATGCAGCTGCTCTTCAAGCTCGTGGTACTGCTGGCGAATAGCGTTCTTTTCCCACTTCTCTTTGAGCTGCTTGCGCGTCTCATCAAGTTTGCCGCTCTGGACTTCTGCCCATTCGTTCAGCATTGCGTGGTACTTCTCATACTCTTTCTCCAGCAGTTCAGTCCACTTTTCAGAGTTTTCCGCCTTCGCAAGTTTCTCCTGAGCGCGTTTGAACTGCATCTTCACCATGGCACGACGGATTTTAAAATCCGGAACCGTGCGCAGATTGCTGGTCAGACCCACATATGAACATCCTTTGATGAACCACTTGGTTGGGTCCCAGTGGAACCACCGGATGCCGTTACGGTAGTCAGTCTGGAAGATGTGGTGGTAGTTGTGATAACCCTCACCGTGCGTCAGGAATGCAAAGAATGCATTGTCACGCGCTGTATTTTCATCCGTGTATGGCTGAGAGCCCCACTTGTGGGCAATCGAGTTAATGAAAAAGGTCACGTGGTGAGTCGTCACGATACGCAGGAAGCCAGCCAGAAGCAGCATGCCCCATACGTCACCGAAAATCAGGCCCAGTGCCAGTGGCACACCGATGTTCATCGCAAAAACGATAGGAACATAGTATTTGTACTGCCACATAACGATTGGATCTTTCATCAGATTCTTCACGTTAGCGAAATCAACGCGACCGCTTGGGTATTCGCGAATCATCCAGCCCATGTGAGAGAACCACAGACCACGTTTAGCAGAGTATGGGTCTTTATCTACATCATCACAGTGGCGATGGTGTACACGGTGGCCAGAACACCAGTCAAGGATGGTGTTCTCCAGCGCTGCCGCACCCCACAGCGCGTACCAGACGCGTAGAATCGGGTGAGCATCGTAAGCATTGTGAGACCACAGACGGTGGTAGCCGCCAGTAATCGCCATGCCGGTAATCCAGGTTAATGCCAGATAGGCAACCCAGGTTGAAGTTTCGTAGCCATATGTCATGCCATACCAAGGTACGAGTGTGACGGCAACGCCTGTCGTCACGATGAACATGATGGTCGCCGTCCAGTTTAAGGGGGCTTTTTCTTTTTGTACTGATTTTCTCATAGACAACTCAGTTGGTTTACGTCAGTTACTCTACGCAGTGTAGCGATGGAGCATTACACTGTTGCGACATGATACCGGAATTAGTCAGTTATGGATGGCCTGAATGTGGTGTTAAGTCATTGTTTAATGTAAATATGGCGTCAGATTGGCCCACTTCAAATAACTCTTTCCATTTAATCAATAGTCCAAGGCCTGAATGCACAACAAGAGTGCCATTTGCGGACATAAAAAACCGCGCCGAAGCGCGGTTCTTTTTACGGCTACTGCTAATCAGCCACCGAAGTCATCAAGCATGATGTTCTCGGGTTCTACACCCATGTTTTCCAGCATGCTGATCACCGACTGGTTCATGATTGGCGGCCCACACATGTAGAACTCGCAATCTTCTGGTGCCGGGTGATCCTTCAGGTACTCTTCATACAGTACGTTATGGATGAAGCCGGTCAGACCTTCCCAGTTATCTTCTGGCTGAGGGTCAGACATAGCAACGTGCCATTCGAAGTTGTCGTTCTCTTCGGCAAGCTGATCGTATTCATCCTGATAGAAGAGTTCACGCAGTGAGCGTGCACCATACCAGAAGCTGATCTTACGCTTAGAGTTCAGACGCTTCAGCTGATCGAAGATGTGTGAACGCATCGGCGCCATACCAGCACCACCGCCAACGAACACCATTTCAGCGTCAGTATCTTTCGCGAAGAATTCACCGAACGGACCGTATACCGTCACTTTGTCGCCTGGCTTCAGGTTGAAGACGTAAGACGACATGATGCCCGGGTTAATGCCTTTGCTGCCCGGAGGCGGCGTAGCAATACGGATGTTGAACTTAACAACGCCCTTCTCTTCCGGATAGTTCGCCATCGAGTAAGCACGGATGGTGTCTTCTTTGTTGACCGCTTTCAGATCGAAGAAGCCGAAACGCTCCCAGTCACCGCGGTACTCTTCTTCGATGTCGAAGTCAGAGAAGTTAATCTCGTACGGAGGACACTCAAGCTGAACGTAACCGCCGGCACGGAAGTCAACGTTCTCCCCCTCAGGCAGTTCAAGCGTCAGCTCCTTAATAAAGGTCGCAACGTTCGGGTTAGATACCACAGTGGTTTCCCACTTCTTAACACCGAAGACCTCTTCAGGAACTTCCACTTCCATATCCTGCTTAACCGGTGCCTGACAAGACAGACGCCAGCCTTCACGGGCTTCACCCTTGGTGAAGTGCGACGCTTCTGTAGGCAGCATTTCGCCACCACCAGATTTCACGATGCACTTACACTGCGCACAGGTACCGCCACCGCCACAGGCTGATGACAGGAAGATATTATTGGCTGCCAGTGTGTTCAGCAGCTTGCCACCGGCTTCTGTTTCAACGGTACGCTCACCGTTCACCAGAATTTTTACCTTACCGGAGTTAACCAACTTGCTGCGAGCACCCAGGATGATGAACACCAGTGACAATACAATCACGGTGAACATCACAACGCCGAGTATGATTTCTATATCCACAACCGACTCCTTACAGTGATACGCCAGAGAATGACATGAAGCCAAGAGACATCAGGCCAACCGTCATAAAGGTAATACCCAGACCTTCAAGGCCTGCCGGTACGTCGCTGTACTTCAGCTTCTCACGGATACCTGCCAGTGCAGTAATCGCCAGTGCCCAACCGACACCTGCGCCTACACCGTAGACCGTTGATTCACCAAAGCTGTAGTCACGCTCAACCATGAACAGAGAGGCACCGAGAATCGCACAGTTCACCGTAATCAGCGGCAGGAATACACCCAGCGCGTTGTACAGTGATGGGAAGTACTTATCGAGCACCATCTCAAGGATCTGAACCATCGCCGCGATAACGCCGATGTAGGTCAGCAGACCCAGGAAGCTGAGGTCGACCTGAGCGAACTCTTCACCGGCCCACGCCAGCGCACCTTCTTTCAGAAGGTAGGTATAGATCAGGTTGTTAACCGGTACAGTAATCGCAAGTACAACAACAACCGCGATACCGAGACCGAGAGACGTCTGAATCTTCTTCGAGATCGCGAGGAAGGTACACATCCCCAGGAAGAAGGCCAGCGCCATATTTTCAACAAAGACTGCCTTAACCAGCAGGCTGATATAGTGTTCCATCAGTGACCTCCGCTGTGTTCAGTGTTTGGCAGGATTTTGAATTCAGACTCTTCGATCTGGTCTTTCTTCCAGGTACGCAGTACCCAGATGAAACCACCGATGATGAAGAAGGCTGAAGGTGGCAGCAGCAGCAGACCATTAGACTGATACCAGCCACCGTCGGTAACCAGAGGCAGAATCTCGAAGCCCAGCAGCTTACCCGCACCAAAGAGTTCACGAATTACCGCAACAGTAATCAGTACAACCGAATAACCAAGGCCGTTACCAATACCGTCGAAGAAGCTCAGAACCGGGCCATTTTTCATAGCGAAGGCTTCTGCGCGACCCATTACGATACAGTTAGTGATGATCAGACCAACGAATACCGACAGCTGCTTACTGATTTCATAAGCGAAGGCTTTCAGTACCTGGTCTACCACGATTACCAGCGAGGCAATGATGGTCATCTGCACGATAATACGGATGTTGTTCGGAATGTGATTCCGGATCAGTGCGATACCCGTGTTAGACAGCGCAGTTACCGAAGTCAGTGCCAGACACATTACCAGTGTCACTTGCAGACTTGTGGTTACCGCCAGTGCTGAACAGATACCAAGGATCTGTACGGCAATCGGGTTCTTACTGAAGAGCGGTTCAGTCAGAACAGTTTTAATCTGTGACATCTCAGGCTCCCTGTTCTTTCAGTTTGGTTAGCAGACTGCCGAAAGCACGGTCGCTTACCCAGAAACGCACGAGGCTGCTTACACCACGGCTTGTCAGAGTAGCACCAGAGAGTCCATCGACCTGATATGGGTTACCTGGCTCCGCCGGCCCCTTAACAACTTTAATGGCAACGTCGCCGCTGTCGTCGTAAACCTCTTTACCTTCCCAGATCGCTTTCCACGATGGGTTGTCGACTTCACCACCCAGACCCGGTGTTTCTGCGTGCGAGTAGAAACCCAGGCCAACGATGGTGTCCATGTCGCCTTTCAGTGCGATAAAGCCGTACAGCGTCGACCACAGACCGTAGCCGTGAATCGGAAGAATGATCTTCTCGATTTCACCGTTGTTTTCGATCATGTAGATCTCAGCGTACTTTTCCATGCGCTTAATGCTGGCTGGATCTTCATCACCAGACAAAGGCTTGGACAGTTCAGGTGTTTTAGAAGCTTTACGCTGATCGTACTTCTGCGGATCAAGACCGGCGGCCTTGATTTCAGCCAGCTCGGCTTCCGTCGCAAAACGACCTTCTTCAAGATTCACGATACGGGTCGTGATTTTCTTGAACTGCTCTTCAACGCTAACGCCTGGCTGTAACATACCTGCAGCTGCCAGAACGTTTTTCTTTTTGTCTTCAACTTTGTTAGCAACCTGCAGTGGTTTCAGTGAAACCGCCGCACCTGCAACAATGATTGCACACACCAGACACAGCAGAACTGCAACGATGAGTGTCTTCTGGATGCTGTCGTTATTAGCTGACACGTGCCACCCTCCGTTTAACGTTTGCCTGAACCACGAAATGGTCAATCAGTGGTGAGAACAGGTTAGCGAACAGAATCGCCAGCATCATGCCCTCTGGGTACGCCGGGTTAATCACACGGATCATCACTACCATCACACCGATCAGTGCACCGAAGTACCACTTACCTTTGTTGGTCATTGAGGCAGATACCGGGTCGGTTGCCATAAAGAACATACCAAACGCGAAACCACCAACAACCAGATGCCAGTACCAAGGCATCGCAAACAGTGGGTTAGTGTCAGAACCAACCGCGTTCAGCAGCAGGGTCATCGCCACCATACCGATCATGACACCGGCAACAATACGCCATGCAGCAATGTTCATTACCAGCAGCACTGCACCACCGATCATAATGGCCAGGGTACTTACTTCGCCCATGGAGCCTGGTACGAAACCAAGGAAAGCGTCCATCCAGGTGATGCCAGATTCAACAACGTTCTGAACGCCGCCTTCAGCTGCCAGACCCAGTGCAGTTGCACCGGTGTAACCATCAGCCGCAGTCCATACTGCGTTACCTGACATCTGAGCCGGATATGCGAAGAAGAGGAAAGCACGACCAGTCAGTGCTGGGTTCAGGAAGTTTTTACCTGTACCACCGAAGATCTCTTTACCGATCACAACACCGAAGGAAATACCCAGAGCAACCTGCCAAAGCGGGATCGTTGGCGGTAAGGTCAGAGCAAAGAGCACCGAAGTTACGAAGAAGCCTTCGTTCACTTCGTGTTTGCGGATAGTCGCGAACAGAACTTCCCAGAAGCCACCGACGATAAAGGTCACAGCATAAACCGGCAGGAAGTAAGCCGCACCGAAGACCATATTATCCCAGAGGCTGGAAGCGTCATGCGCTCCACCGCCAAGCATAGCGATAAGCATTTCACGCCAGCCTTCAAGCGGCGTTCCAGCACCGGCTGCAATGGCGTCGTTCGCCTGCAGGCCAATGTTGTACATACCGAAGAACATCGCCGGGAAGGTACATACCCAAACGGTAATCATGATGCGCTTAAGGTCGATACCATCACGCACATGAGCAGTGTTATTGGTCACGCTTGGAGGCGAATACAGACCTGTATCAATTGCCTCATAAAGCGGATACATCTTCTCAAGCTTGCCACCTTTCAAAAAGTGAGGCTCGAGGCTGTCGAGCATACTACGCAGGCCCATAATTAACCCTCCGCTTCAATTCTGGTGAGGTTCTTACGCAGAATTGGACCGTATTCGTACTTACCTGGGCAGACGAAACTGCACAGCGCGAGGTCCTCTTCATCCAGCTCCAGTGCACCCAGAGCAATGGCACTTTCCATGTCCTCAACGATCAGCGCACGCAGCAGCTGAGTCGGCAGAACATCAAGTGGCATAATGCGTTCGTACGTACCGATCGGCACCATAGCCCGCTCAGAGCCATTGGTGGTCGTGGTGAAGTCGAACATCTTCTTCATCAGCTTGGTAACGTAGATCGGCATCGCAGAGAAGCGATCAAAACCTGGACGCAGGTAGTGCAGCATTGGGCGATCACGGCCCTCTTCCAGCACGGATACCTGGGTGTGGTAACGACCAAGGAAGGCAAGATCACCGGCAGCGTTGCGGCCACCAAATACAGAACCAGAAATAATACGGTTCTCGCCGTCTTTCAGCTCACCTTTGGTCAGTTCAGCCAGAGATGCACCGGTCAGAGTGCGAACCAGGCGCGGGTTCTTCACCTGAGGACCAGCCAGAGCAACGACACAATCAGTGCTCAGCTTACCCGTAGTGAACAACTTACCGATCGCGATAACGTCCTGATAGCCGATGCTCCAGACGTTACGGCTTTCACTGACAGGATGCAGGAAGTGAACGTGCGTTCCTGTCAGACCTGCAGGGTGAGGACCACCAAATTCTTCAGTCTGTTCAACACCTGCGCTTGGTACAGACGCGCCCGGCGCTTTACACACATAGGTCTTACCATCAGTGAGGCGACTGATGATCGTAACACCTTGTTTGTAGGCTTCGGCATCGGCACTGATCACAACCTGAGGATCAGCAGCCAGGGGATTCGTATCCATCGCATTGATGAATATAGCTTCCGGACGGCTACCCAGTTCAGGCACTCTTGAGAAAGGACGCGTGCGCAACGTGGTCCACAGACCAGATGCTACAAGGTTCTTCTCAATGTCGCCTGCACTCAGAGTTGCAAGCTTGTCAGCTGGATAACTGTCGAAGGTTTCTTCGTCGTTGCCATCAATCTCGATAACGACGGAGAGGAGAACACGGCGTTCGCCGCGGTTGATAGCTTTTACCACACCAGAAGCCGGAGCGACGTACTGAACGCCATCGGTCTTCTTGTCAGTAAATACCACCTGGCCTTTCTTGACTCGATCACCTTCCTGAACAGTCATTGTTGGCTTCATGCCAACAAAGTCCGGACCGACTACAGCTACCTGAGTAACCTTAGGACCGTCCGAAATTTTCTGTTCAGGGCTACCGGTGATTGGTAAGTCGAGACCTTTTTTAATGTTGATCATATGCCTCGCCTAATCACGTTTGGATTCTGTCTTCCTCAGGCGTACAGAAACACGCTTTGAGGTATCGGGTACCACAAAGCGTAGATTCACGCACGGACCTATGCGGAGACTACCCATTTCCCAAGTAAAAAATCGCGCTAAGTATAATGACGCAACTGACTTTTATCCACTGACGTTACGGTCAATCTCACACTAATGGATAATGCCGGAGGCGTCTGTACCGCTTTTGTATAAATTCTAGACAAAAAAAAGCCGTTGTCAGACGACAACGGCTTTTTTCTGTTCCGGCTTAACCGCGAGACGGGTAAGTCGGGTACTCAACACCGCATACCTGCTGCGCGATACGAACCACCTGACGGCTGTAGCCGTACTCGTTATCGTACCAAACGTAGAGGTTTACACGGTTGCCGTTAACAATGGTCGCTTTGGCATCAACGATACCTGCGTGGCTGTTGCCAACGAAGTCAGTTGATACAACTTCTGGAGAGTTAACCCAGTCGATCTGCTTCTGCACAGATGAGTGCAGCGCCTGATCACGCAGGAAGTCGTTCACTTCTTCTGCGCTGGTTTCTTTCTTCAGGTTCAGAGACAGAATCGCCATAGAAACGTTTGGCGTTGGTACACGGATCGCGTTACCGCTCAGCAGACCTTTCAGTTCAGGCAGCGCTTTCGCTACTGCGCTCGCTGCGCCTGTTTCAGTGATTACCATGTTCAGCGGAGCAGAACGGCCACGACGGTCACCTTTGTGGTAGTTGTCGATCAGGTTCTGGTCGTTGGTGTAAGAGTGAACAGTTTCAACGTGACCGTTCTCGATACCGTACTGGTCGTTCATCACTTTCAGTACTGGCGTAATCGCGTTGGTAGTACATGATGCTGCAGACAGGATCTTGTCAGATGCATCGATGTCTTTGTTGTTGATACCGTAAACGATGTTCTTCAGGTCGCCTTTGCCCGGAGCAGTCAGCAGTACGCGTGCGGTGCCTTTTGCTTCAAGGTGCTGAGCAAGGCCAGCTTCGTCACGCCATACACCTGTGTTATCGATAACCAGAGCGTTCTCGATACCGAATTCGGTGTAATCAATCTCAGCCGGGTTGTTGGCGTAGATGATTTTGATGTATGTGCCGTTCGCGATGATGGCTTCGTTTTCGTGGTCAATGCTGATAGAACCACGGAAAGTACCGTGTACAGAGTCACGACGCAGCAGTGACGCACGCTTAACCAGGTCATCACCTTTACCACGACGAACAACGATAGCGCGCAGACGCAGACCGTTACCGCCACCTTCTTTCTCAATCAGGATACGAGCCAGCAGACGACCGATACGACCGAAACCGTACAGAACAACATCACGGTTCTCGCTGTCACCCGCTTCGCCGTTCAGGCTAGCCAGCTCGTCAGCCAGAAATTCTTTAACGTCTTTGCCGTTACCTTCGGTGCGATATTTAACCGCCAGCTTACCGAGGTCGATGTGTGCCTGAGCAACGTCCATCTCAGTCAGAGCCTGCAGTAAAGGATAGGTATCCTGAACTGACAGTTCTTCGTTTTCCATGTGACGGACAAAACGGTGCGCTTTCAGAAGCTCAATGACTGAGCGATTAATGACCGGACGGCCGTAGATAGAAGAAACGATGCTTTTCTGGCGGTACAGGGTACCAATCAGAGGAATCATTGACTCGGCGATGGCTTCACGGTCCATCCAGTCCTGTAAACAGGCGTCGCGCTGGTCTTTGCTCACGGGGTCACCTTACAAAGAAGTTAATTTAAGAGGAAAAATCGGGGCCGTATTATGCCGATTTTCGAGGCTGCCGACAAATCTTTCGCAGGTGCCGTGCTGCCGCGATTTCATTCGGTTAACAGTGCCCTGTGCTTTGGGTAAACTAGCCGGCCTAATTTGCATCGATCACACCGCTCAGGAGCGCGAATGTCCAGCCCTTTACACCCTGACCTCCCCTCACGTGCCGGTGAACGCCGCTTCTGGGGCCAGCTGACAGGGTCTACCCAGGCCATGGCTCTGGCCAGTGCTGCGACAGAACACGCAGGGCTGACATTGGTTGTCACCACGGATACCAGCTCGGCGCTGCGACTCGAAGAAGAGATCCGCTACTTCGCCCCTGATCTGGAAGTTATGCACTTCCCGGACTGGGAAATTCTGGCGTACGACATATTTTCTCCCCATCAGGATATTATCTCCCAGCGTATTGCGACTCTGAGTCAGCTGCATGATGTCCGCAAGGGTGTGCTGATCATTCCGGTTTCAACCCTGCAGCAGCGACTTCCGCCTGCAAGTTTTTATCAGGGCCAAACTTTTGTGCTCGATATCGGCAGTACCTTTGACGTCGACAACACCCGACGTCAACTTGAGAACGCCGGCTATCATTGCGTTGATACCGTGTACGAACACGGTGAATACGCAGTGCGCGGCTCAATCGTCGACATTTTTCCTATGGGTCAGCCACTGCCGTTCCGCATAGAGCTGTTCGACGACGAAATTGAATCACTACGTACCTTCGACCCAGACAACCAGCGCACTCTGGATAAAATAGAGCAGGTCAGGATTTTACCCGCGCGCGAGTTTCCGCTGGACACCACGGCGATACGCACCTTTAAGGCCCGCTGGTTTGATTTCTTCGAGCAGGACCCGAAAGCCTGCAGCGTCTATACCGACGTTGCCCAAGGTATTGCCCCCGCAGGTGTTGAGTACTACCTGCCGCTTTTCTTCAGTGATGATCTCGGCAATCTGTTTGATCATTTACCGGCAAATACACTGGTTATTCATGATGCGGGCATTGAAGACGCCGCCAAGTACTTTCGCGACGACGTAGAAACACGGTATGAAAGTCGTCGCTATGATATTCAGCGCCCTATCGTGCCGCCGGCGCAGTTATTTCTGGCGCATAACGAATTGTTCAGCGCACTGAATAACTACCCTCGCATTCAGTTGCACAATAAGGACCTTCCAGAACGCGCGGGAGCAGTATCATTCGACACCCGCGCTCTGCCGGACCTCACTGTGGATTCACGACTGGACCAACCGCTGCAGCGTCTACAGAACTGGCTCGCCGATGC
>NZ_DFQB01000046.1:22550-23244 GCF_002377545.1 Thalassolituus sp. UBA3500
ACAGAACTGGCTCGCCGATGCAGAAGGCCAGATATTCTTCTGCGCTGAATCCGCCGGACGCCGCGAAGCACTGAAAGAACTGTTGCAGCGCATTAAAGTACTGCCAGATGAATTTGAACGCTGGCCTGATGCGCTGGTGTCTGAGAAACGTATTCTGATGTTGACCGGCCCGCTGGAAGCCGGGGCATCGCTTAACGATGACAAGCGTCTGATTCATCTGATCACGGAGAATGAGCTGTTTGGTCAGCGCATTCGTCAGACTCGCCGTCGCCAGAAACAAAAGACCGACAGCGACATGGTAATCCGTGACCTGTCGGAACTGAAAGAAGGCTCGCCGGTTGTTCATCTGGATCATGGCGTGGGTCGCTATATCGGGCTGCAGACGCTGGACGCCGGTGGTCAGGTAAACGAATTCGTGGTGCTGGAATATTCAGGGAAAGACAAATTGTACGTCCCCGTTTCCAGCCTCCACCTGATCTCACGTTACGGCGGTGGCGCCGAGGAAACTGCGCCAATCAATAAACTGGGCACAGACAAGTGGTCGGCGGCAAAACGTAAAGCCGCCGAGAAAATCCGTGACACCGCCGCAGAGCTGCTTGATATCTACGCCCGCCGCCAGGCCCGCAAAGGCTTTGCGTTTGATGAGCCTGATACCGATTACGAGCGCTTTGCAGCAGGCTTCCCTTACGAAGAA
>NZ_DFQB01000037.1:0-13004 GCF_002377545.1 Thalassolituus sp. UBA3500
GTCATGCGGGTTGTTCGTGATGCCATACACCTTATTGAAGCTCTGCAGATCTCCTGCAAATAAGGGGACGTTTGTCTTACCAAAAGGAATCGCCCCCGCATCAATCAGACGCTGTACCGTGAACGCATTGCTTTTTGGCATATGTTTGGCTAAAGAGCGTGAACCCGCAGTGCAAGGCATGCCAACGACTTCAAACGTATCTTTGATCGTCATTGGGATACCATGCAGGGGGCCCCATGACTCGCCTTTGGCTCTGGCGTGGTCTGCGGCATCAGCACGGGTCAGCGCATCATCATAGTTCGTTGCCACTACCGCATTCAGTGCTGGATTCAGCGTCTCAATGCGGTCACGGAAGTACTCTACTAACCCACGACTGGTTACCTCACCAGCAGCCAATGCTGCCTGAAGTTCTGCGATCCCGCAGAAAGCCCACTCTTTAGACACAGTCATACCCTCTATTATTGTTAGCGACTTTTATTATTAGCGACTTTTATTTTTGAGTCTGGAAAGTGCCTCAGGTTACCGGACGCGGTGGTGGCTGCCAATGTGCAAATGTGCCGTGCAACAGTGAGGATTGACCCGCACTCTGTGCCGTCATACTCTCCGGTGACAGGATGTCGGAGTTGGGTGAGTGGAGTCTATGAGGCAGATGTTGTCGCAACACCTTTTTAAGCACGTTGTCAGCGCCCTGGCGCTAATCTCATGCGTCACAGTCGTGGCCGAACCACCAGCATCCCCCGAGAAACTGAGCTGGGTTAAAAACGATGCTCCTCCTTTTTACATCATAGGCCCCGGCGGTCAGCAAGGGAGCACCGACCAACAAGGGTTCGGGGACAGAATCCAGGCTCTCATTGAACGCTCTTTGAATAACTACCAACACGAAACGCTCCGCATCCCTTTGAGTCGACTATCTTCGAGCTGGAAGGCGTACAACCCACTTTGCTTTGCTACCATGATTCATGAAGCACCTCTGAGCGATGACTATCTGCTATCGGTGCCTAACGCCATGTACCTGCCCCACGGCATCATTACCACGAACAAATTCGCAGAACGCCTTCCGGTGCTGGACGATGGCAGCGTGTCGTTAGAAGCCATGATCAGGGAGCAGAAGATCAGCATGGGCCACATCAGCGGCCGCACGTACGGCGAAAAACTCGACAGAATGCTGCGCCGCTACCGACACAATATTGAGGTCAATGCACGCGCGGGCTCGACAGAGACTCGAGGTATCCTCACTATGCTGAATAAAGGCCGCTTCGACTTCATCATTGATTGCGAATTCGTGCTTAACCACCATGTGGACTCTGCTGAACAAGCAGAACAACTGCGCTTCCTTCCCATCAGCGAGACCCGTGGTAACTTTATTCTGGGCGCTGTAGGTTGTACAAACTCTGAACAGGGGCAAAAAGTCATTCAGAGTATCAATAACGTATTACCGGAAATCGTTAATAGCCGCTCATACCGACGAGCCGTGGCAGCATGGCTGGTTCCTGTTGGCGACGAAGCCTACTACTGGAATAGATTCGACGATGTTCTCAGAGCCCACCTTGGCTCTCCCACTCCGCCAAAGAAAACGGCCAGACGGCCCTTTGCCACATCGGAATAAAGAGCAAGCAGCCCAAGCCGTCAGGCCCGGGCTGCTCTGTTGTCGGTTCGCGGCTACTGTGGTAATCCATCATGAGACGGCTGAAAATACCCGGCTGAAGCTGGACTGTTCCTGAATATTCACCGGCAACCTCAACTTGCGGGAAATATCGCTGGCAGAAAATACTCCCCGGATCTGATGCGTATCCTCATCAATGACCAGACAGTGTTGCTGATAGTTGCCCTGAAGAAAATCAATCACATCACCGATCGTTGATGTATTTACCTCATGAATATTCAGTGCCAGCAGGTCTTGCTTTCTTACCATCAGATCACTGACACGCACTTCGTTGCGGGATACTCCTGAGGCCGCGGCTTTCGCCAGAATATTCTGTTCAGACAGATCAGCAGCCGAAACGACACCGGAGAAATGTCCGGTGGCATCGAGTACGATTTTGAGCCGGACATGAGTCCGAATCATCAGACTACGTGCTTCAGGCGCGGGAACCGGCCCTTCAATGACCAGGGGCTCCACATCACGAAAGTCAGTGAAGAAATCCATCGCCGGGCTGAGCACGGTTTTCTCTTTAAAGTCAGCGGGCTGAACCAGCTCATCAATTTTCTGTACGGGATAGAGAGTCAATTTTTTCATAACACGATCTCCTGGCACCGCATCTTGTTGTGCAGTACCGATTCTTGAATTTTTTATTAAATGGCCTGAAGAATCAGAGCGCAGGAGGAGCGCGTATGAGCGAGTGACGACCGACGGAATGGCCTGTCGTAAAAACTGCATCAGGCACTTCCGCTGAAGTCAGGATAACTTCCGCAAGTGTCTGCCTTGAAAAAGAAGATTTGCCGTCGTCATCAACACCACTATCAACTGCATTCAGCAGTGTATCAGCAAATGTCTCAGCGACCAGAGCCCCAGAGCTAACGTCAGACAAGGCAGTATTATGCGCCTTACCTGAACTTTCATAAGGTCGATAATCCAGCGCAACGGCGGGCAAGGAGAGGTTCAGAAGAAGCAGCAATGCTGATGCTAGCGAAAAGCGCATATCCCCTCCCCTATACTCAAATGACTTATATCAATATATGCCTGAGATCGGGATTACACCAGTAAGTTTCCGTCAACGAATGGAAATTGTGATGCTTTCGTCATTCCCCCCTCAGAAAACGGAGTAAGTTCAAACGACGCAATAACTTCACAGTGCCTGCTAAGAATTCAGGCTATAACAAATGCGAATAGAGTGATTTCCAATGGCACGTCAACCTGGTTACTACTCCTCAAATAGAAGTATTGAAATAAGAAGGAATTTATATGTCACGCCTACTTCAACAAAGCTACAAGGCATCCACCCGGGTTACCCCATCATTTCCCAGACAGTCAGCATACCCAGGCGCTTTCGTTACACTGTGCCGGAAACATCAACAGCATTGAAGGTGCGATCCTGATGACCTTGGGCGGCCTTGGCGTGAGTATCTTCCCGCGCCACTGCATGCAGCAGCACATCGACGAGGGTAAGTTGATCGTTTTTGAACAGACACACAGTGAACCTCTACTCAACGATATCTATATTTCATCGTTAAAGTCAGACCAGCGCCCCTACCGCGTTGAACTGGTGATCTCCTGGTTTATTGATATGGTCGCTGATCACTGACCAGCAGACATAAAATTGCTTGTTCGATACAAAAAAGGCGCTCAATGAGCGCCTTTTCAGATCGTATCGGCTGCAATTAAAGCAGATCACGACCTTTCTTAGCAGCAGTACGCAGACGCAGAGCGTTCAGCTTAATAAAGCCTTCCGCGTCTTTCTGATCGTAAGCACCTGCATCATCTTCAAACGTAGCGATGGCTTCGTCGAACAGTGAATCGTCAGACTTACGGCCAACCACGATCACGTTGCCTTTATACAGCTTCAGACGAACTTCACCGTTTACAACCGACTGAGTTTCATCAATCGCTGCCTGCAGCATCTTACGCTCTGGTGACCACCAGTAACCGTTGTAGATCAACTCTGCGTATTTAGGCATGAGCGAATCTTTCAGGTGCGCCGCTTCGCGGTCCAGAGTGATCGATTCGATCGCACGGTGCGCTTTCAGCAGCACGGTGCCTGCCGGAGTTTCGTAGCAGCCACGGGCTTTCATGCCTACGTAACGATTTTCTACGATATCAACGCGGCCAATACCGTTAGCACCGGCCAGCTTGTTCAGCTCTTCCATGATGGTCGCTGGTGATTTATCAACACCATCGATCGCAACTGGGTCACCGTTCTTGAAGGTGATGTTCAGGTAGGTTGCTTCATCCGGAGCGTTCTCAGGAGAAACAGACCACAGCCACATGTCTTCTTCTGGCTCTGCCCATGGATCTTCAATCAGATCGCCTTCGTAAGAGATGTGCAGTAGGTTGGCATCCATAGAATAAGGAGATTTCTTGCCTTTCTTCTTCTCTACGTGGATGTTGTGCTCATCACAGTAAGCCATCAGCTTTTCACGGGAATTCAGATCCCACTCACGCCATGGCGCAATCACTTTCACGCCAGGCTTCAGTGCGTAAGCACCCAGCTCGAAACGTACCTGGTCATTACCTTTACCGGTCGCGCCGTGGGCAATGGCATCGGCACCCGTTTCATTGGCGATCTCGATCAGGCGCTTAGAAATCAGAGGGCGTGCAATGGAGGTACCCAGCAGGTACTCACCTTCATAGATGGTGTTAGCGCGGAACATCGGGAAAACGAAGTCGCGGGCAAACTCTTCACGCAGGTCGTCGATGTAGATTTCTTTGATACCCAGAGCTTCGGCTTTCGCGCGAGCTGGCTCTACTTCTTCACCCTGACCCAGGTCAGCAGTAAAAGTAACGACTTCACAGTTGTATTCAGTTTGCAGCCACTTAGCGATTACGGAGGTATCGAGACCACCGGAATACGCCAGTACGACTTTCTTGATGTCTGACATGCGCTTCTCCAGAAATTAACGGCGCTGAAACCAGTCTGCCCATACCAATGTGCAGGACTACGGCAGCGCCGGAGCGAAAATTCAAAGGGGGCATATTGTACTGATTGTGAGCAATAACGCCAGCAGACCGCAGAGGTGACGCCTGTAGAAATCTCACGATTGAAAAAAAATAATGAGTACAATCGGGAAGTAACGATGTCATAGCCGTCTTTCCGGCTGCTCGATCAATCATTAAGGATCAGGGATGCTTCAGATACTCACGACACAGTTCCTCACTGGCCGCGCTTCACGCCGCAACGCTTCAATTATTCGTTCAATGGCATTCCTGCTTTCTCTTTCAGTGCTGATGGTCTTGCAGACCGGCTGTCAGCAAGACCATGAGACGAGCAACGTGCCTGTTCAGCCAGACCCTTCTGGCTCGGCATCCCCTGGCAAGCCATCGTCTGTCACAGATACAGCAGAAGATACCAGTACGACACCCTCGAACAACGATGCCATGTACGCAGATATCCCGCTGACCATCGCCTCAGTAAACGCCAGCAGCTACGACGGTGGCATGACCATTGGGGTTCGTTTTTCGGCTCCCCTGAGCAGAAATCAGCCTTTTCAGAACTATGTACACATCAGTGGTGAAACACCGGCGTGGATTCTCTCCGATGACGGCCTGACCCTGTATCTTGCCGATCCTGAACCAGAGCGCACCTACAACGTGATGGTCAGTAAAGGCATGAAAGCGAAAAACGGCACCGTTCTTCAGGAAGGCGACAGCGCCAATGTCACTCTGCCGCCCGCTCCCCCATCAGCCACCTTTGCCAGCGATGGCCATTATCTGACCACTGATTTGAGCATTGGACTGCCTGTCAACGTAATGAATGTCAATGAAGTGAACGTCAGTTTCTTCCGGGTTCACAACGACAACGAAGCACTGCGCCAGATGCTGCTCTGGAAATCCTCTGATCCCCTTGAGCATATCTACCGACTTGAAGACATGAAGGCGTTTTCTGACTTTGTTTACGATGGCAGGATTGCTCTGACAAGCGATAGAAACCGACTGCGCACGGTGAATCTGCCCTTGGCTTCTATTGACGCCCTGAAAGAAAAAGCGGTCTACCTTGCCGTCATGACCGTGCCGGGTCAGTTTAACTCCAAACTGTCGACAACCTGGTTTACCGTCAGCGATATTGGGCTGCATATTCGCGAGTATCCCAAAAACATTGGCATTTTCACCCGAGACCTGAATTCCGGTGCTTCTAAGGCCAATGTTGAACTCACTGTGATGAGTGGCTACCGCAGCAAGGAGCCTAAAGTTGCCAACCTTAGCAGCGGCAAAAGAGGCTATGTCGAGCACCCGCGAACCGATTTCTACAACACCATCCTGATCGCACGTGACGATGATGCTGTCACCCTGATGCATCTCAACAGTGCCTCGCTGGATATGTCGGACTTCGATACCGGCACCCGCCCCTATCGTGATGCTGAGCTGTTTATGTACGGCCCTCGTGATCTCTACCGTGGTGGAGATACCGTCTATATCAATGGCCTGTACCGGAATGCCGATGGCAAGGCACGGCGGAACAGTCTGCTCAATTACTACCTGCGCCGCCCCGACGGTACGCGCACAGATAAAGTGACCTGGCGCAGTACCGCTCCTGGCGTGTATGAGTTTTCCACCGAATTGGCTGCGGATGCACCCACCGGCCAGTGGAGTTTTAATGTCACTGAGCTGGACGGCAGCACGCATCGGTATAACTTTCAGGTGGAAGACTTTATGCCTGAGCGCATGAAGCTGACATGGAACCCGGATAATAAATCACAGGTATTCACCACTCAGGATGCGCTGAAGATTGATGTTCTCGGAAGTTACCTCTACGGCGCACCTGCTGCGGGTAATAATTTCGAAGCCGACTTCAGTCTGCGCCCCACCGCTCATCCGTTCCAACAGTGGCCGGAGTTTCACTTTGGAGACCCTGACCAAGATGACTGGATTCAGTCGCTACCATCACGACAAACCAAGCTGAGCGACCAAGGTGAGCTGACTCTGCACCCAGCATCTACCTGGAGTGAAGCCCGCGTTCCGTTGGCGTTACGCATCACGGGCAGCCTGTTCGAAAGCGGTGGCCGCCCTGTCGTTCGTTCTCACACCGTCAATATCGTCCCAGAGGGCAAACTGACTGGTGTGCGCCCACTGTTTAATGACCGCGCTGACAGAAATTCAGCAGCCAGCTTCGAGATCATTTCAACTGATTCCGCGGGCAAGCTCACAGATAACGCCTCACTGGAAATGACGCTCACGAATATCACACTAGAAACACGCTGGAAGCGCGACAACAATCGCGGTTGGTACTACGAAGAACAGCGTCGCAACGTGCGCGAGTTAAGCCTGCCCGTGGTTGCCAGCGACGACGGCCCGGTCACAGTTCAGGTGCCCGTGCAGTGGGGCGAATACCTTCTCGAAATCCGCGACACGAATACCGACCTCAGCACCCGATACTACTTTAATGCCGGTAACCGCTGGTACTGGCGGTCACAAGATCAGGCCGCCCGACCCGATCAGGTAAGCCTGGCTTTCGACAAAGAAAGCTATGATGCTGGCGACAATGCACGTCTGAAAATTACGCCACCCTCGGCCGGACGCTCATTGGTGCTGATTGAGTCAGACGAACTGCTTTTCCGTACCGAAGCCGATATACCTGCAGAAGGTGGTTGGGTCGATATTCCTGTCAGCAAAGACTGGCAACGCCACGACATCTATGTGTCGGTGATCCACCTACAACCCTCTGATACTCAGCAGCGAATTACTCCCACGCGCTCGGTTGGATTAATTCACCTGCCACTCAATCGCGAAGCCAAACGATTGAATATTGAAATTGAGACACCCGAAAAATGGCTGCCAGCGAACACCGAACAGGTGACGCTCGATATTTCATCACAGCAGCCAGTAAGCCGCGCCTGGGTAACTCTCGCCGCCGTTGATAGCGGCATATTGTCAATCAGTCGCTTTAAAACGCCCGAACCTTTCGAGTTCTTCTTTGGTCAGCGTCGCTTTTCAATTGATGCTAAAGACATGTACGGCAAACTGATTGATCTGAATAATAACCGCAATGGTGAAGTACGCTACGGTGGTGACGCAGACCTCGCTCGCGGTGGCGATCTCGCCCGCTCCGAAGTACAGATCATTTCTCTGTTCAGCGGCATGGTAAACGTAGAAAACGGAAAAGCGGTGGTTCCGGTCACGCTGCCTGACTTCAATGGCCAGATCAGGTTGAAGGCTCTGGCTTTTGACGACGAAAGAGTCGGCAGCGCTGAGAAAAAAGTGACGGTTGCTGCCCCAGTTGTTACTCAGTTGTCATTGCCAAGGTTCATTGGTACTGGCGATAAATCCAGCGTTGCCTTAGACATCACCAATATGACAGGGAAGGATACCGATTTTGAGGTCTCGCTATCCGCCTCAGGGCCAGTGCAGGCTGAAGCACTGGAGCAGACACTCTCGCTCAAGGAGCAACAACGCGACACTCTGCTCTTACCATTTACGGCCACAGGAGCCGGGCGAATTGTATTCCGTGCTGAGGTGAAACATCAGGGCCAGGTGGTGATTGATCGGGAATGGGGGCTGCAAAGCCGGTACCCGTACCCGGCACAGACCTTCCGCGAGTACGACGTTCTCGAAACCGGTGCCTTGCTGACGACGGACTCAGATATCACCGCTGACTGGCTGAGTGATTCAATTGTCGCGGCGGTCGCAGCCAGCCCGTATGAGAACCTGAATGCGGAAGAACGCATGGAACGCTTACTTCGTTATCCATATGGCTGCCTTGAACAGACCACCAGCTCGACATATCCATGGCTCTACGCAAGCGACGATCAGATTAAACGGCTGAAAAAAACCACCGACGGCGAGTTAACTCGTGCAGCCGCGATTGCCAGTGGCCTCAGTCGCATAGCGACCCGCCAGAAACCGAATGGTGGTTTTGGCCTGTGGCGTCGCGAGGATGCCGACGAGCAGCATTGGTTGGCAGCCTACGTTGCTCAGTTCATGACCGATGTCCAGGCGGCTGGATATCAGATCGACAACGACGTCCTGAGCAAAATATTACTGCGTCTGCGCGAGTACTCCCGCGGCAAAGCACAACTGCGCGAGCTCTGGGCCGACGACGTTGAGCTTTATCGTTTTACGTATCAGGCCTTCGCTCACTTTATCCTCGCCCAGCACAATATGGCCTCACTGGCGGATATTCGCACGACAGCGGCGGCAATACCCGACAACGCCGGAGGTCTGGCGACGCTTCAACTGGCAATAGCGGCGAAACTTCAGGGCGATAACCGACTGGCGGCAGAGCTGTACCTGAAGTCGCAGAAACAACGGTCAATACGCCCATACATTGGCGACTACGGTTCAGAACTGCGCGATAAGGCACAGCAAGCCCGCCTGATCTGGAAATACGACCTCGACAGCACCCGGCCTGTTAAGCTCACCTCTGAAATTGCGGCAGACATACGCAACCGCCGCTATCTGAGTACTCAAGAGCAGATAGCCATCGTGCAGCTGGCGCACGAGCAGCAGAAGCACACCGATGGCGAATGGAACCTGATGGTATTGAGCGCTGGCAAAGAACAGACTCTCACCGGAACCGAGCCAACACGGATGATTTTGCGGGGCGCCAATGCTACCGGGCTTAGCGTGACCAATATCGGCGAAGGGAACGTCTACGCCTCTCTTACCTATCAGGGGCACAGCGCCACAGCGCCCGCAGAAAGCACCTCGGGTGACGTCAGTGTATCGCGCCGCTACTGGAGCATGGATGGCGAGAAACTCTCCATGAATGAACCACTGGCAATGAGCACCGGTGACATGGTGATCGTCGAGTTGCTGGTGTATTCGAACAAGTATCGCCCAGATCTGCTGTTAGTGGATCTTCTCCCTGCGGGTCTGGAGATCGAAAATCAGAACCTGAACGACAGCACCAAATTGTCCGAAATCGTTATCGACGGCGAAAAAATTGGCAAATGGCTGCAAAATGCGGGAGTCGTTCACGAAGAATTCCGTGACGACCGCTATGTCGCTGCGCTTCGCACCGGAGGCAACAGCTACCGCGGCACACGTGCTGCGCGCATGTATTACATCGCACGCGCGGTAACTCCGGGTAGCTACAAGGTTCCGAATCCGCTACTCGAAGACATGTATGACCCTGAGGTTCGGGCGATTGGCAGTACCATTCCGGAGTTGATCATTCAGCCGCGTTAATAGAATGGTGAAAGAAGTTCAAACATCGTCACGGTTACCAGCCAGAAAAAAGTTCACCCTTTATCTGGCTGGTTCAATCGCTGGCATAGTGACCGCTCTGTGGCTTCTCAATCTTTTGTTCCCACTGCCCACCCCACAGCAGTCGGGCGAAGGTTTTACGCAAGTTGTGACCGACAGACACAATCAGGTATTGCGAGCCTTCCCCGATAAAAACGGTGTCTGGCGCTACCCCACTACACCCGATGAAGTGTCAGCCGATTATCTGAACGCGCTGCTCAGTTACGAAGACCGCTGGTTCTACTACCATCCGGGCATTAACCCTGTTTCGCTACTAAGAGCAGCGATCCAGAACATCCGCTGTGACTGCATCGTCTCCGGTGGTTCGACCATCACGATGCAAGTGGCTCGAAGATTCTCTCCCCACGCTCGCAGTATCAACGGAAAACTCCAGCAGATACTCAGAGCATTTCAGCTGGAATGGCACTACAGCAAAGAAGAAATTCTCACGCTATATCTGAATTACGCTCCCATGGGCGGGGTAATTGAGGGGGTCGCCGCCGCAAGTCAGATGTATCTGGGCAAACCGGCTAGTGAACTGAGTCTGGCTGAGAGTGCGCTATTGGCAGTGCTGCCTCAGGCTCCCACACGCCTGCGTCCTGATCGCCACCCTGAACGAGCCCGAGCAGCCCGCGATAAAGTTCTGAAACGCCTCTATACACAGGGGAAAATCACCCTGGAGCAGTTAGAGTATGCCCAGCTTGAAAACATCGTTGCGCTTGCCCCATCAACACCTCAGCTTGCGCCTCTGTTGAGCCGTCAGCTGATCAACAGCTACACCAATAAACCGGTTATTCAGACCACTCTCGACGGCGAGCTTCAGCGTGAACTGCAGGCATTATTAGCAGAAGAAATACAACGTTTTCCTGAACATCAATCAGCCGCAATCCTGCTCGTCGATAATCACGAACGCAGTGTCAAAGCATACCTGGGATCTGCAGACTTCACAGACGACAGCCGCTTTGCTCATGTGGATATGATTCAGGCAACCCGTTCACCTGGGTCAACCCTCAAGCCCTTTATTTATGGGTTAGCCATTGATCAGGGACTGATTCACAGCGCCAGTCTGCTAAGAGACATCCCGCGACATCTGCGCAGCTACCAACCCGATAACTTTGCTCAATCTTTCAGCGGGCCTGTCGACGCCACTACCGCCTTGCGCCAGTCACTTAACCTGCCCGCAGTGCAGGTACTGGAGGCACTTGGTCCGGCATCGTTTTCAGCCGCTCTCGAAAACGCAGGAACACCCTATCTGATTCCCGGCGATGGCAAACCCAGTCTGGCGTTAGCCCTGGGAGGCGGCGGATTCAGTGCCTGGAAATTAGCGTCTCTGTATTCTGCTCTGGCAAACGGTGGTGAAGTGCAGGCACTGAGGTTGGTTACAACACCAGAAAATACGTCAGGTAGTCATGGCTCTGGCCATGAGAAGCGCTGGCTTCTTAGCCCTGAAGCATCCTGGGTGACCCTGAATATGTTGCGCCAGTCACGCCCTGATCGCATTCGCAGCGCTGCCCTTATGACGCGCCATCCACACATGGCCTGGAAGACAGGAACCAGCTACGGCTATCGGGATGCCTGGGCGGTTGGCGTCACGCCCACCTACACCATGGTTGTCTGGTTCGGTCGCCCCGACGGAACACCCAGCCCCGGTCAATATGGCGCCGTCACAGCACTGCCTCTGCTGTTCCGCTTACAGCAACGACTCGACCCGCCTCCTGCCTGGCCACAGCCACCGGCCGGAGTCAGCACTCAAAGCATCTGCTGGCCAAGCGGGAAATCCGCCAGTGATACGCCGTCAGATCAGTGCCATGTAGCGCATACCGCTACTCTGGTTCGTGAGCAGATACCACCCACTCTCCGGGATATTGATGCGGATGGCACGTCACCGGGCACTCTGACAATCCGGGTAGATAAGAATGGGCAAGTTCTGGGGAGGAACTGCACACTTGAGAACCCTGAGAGTCGACACCAGCTAAAAACACTGGCCATCTGGCCGGGTAACCTCGAGCCCTGGATCGCGCCCCACTTGAGACGTTCAGGTCAGCTACCTGAAAACAGCCCAGACTGTGAGCCACTGACAATCGCCGCTGACCCTCTCCGCATCGTTGGAATTGAAGAAGATCAGACGCTGATGCCAGCCAGCTTCACAAACACTCAGGCGCTGGCATTGAATACATTAGGAGGGTTTGGCCGTAAGGCTTTGTACCTGAACGGCACCTATCATTCAGAGGCAGATTCATCGGGCTTATTCCGGATTGAACTCAGCAGACCGGGCCCACAGGAAATCGTCGTCGTTGATTCTCAGGGAACGTTAGCACGAGTCAGATTCAACTTCGAACTGAGACCTGATCAGATCAACGGCCACTGACCGAACGATTAATCGAAGGTAATACCGCCGCATCCTCAGGAAGTTCAAACACCAGCTCATCCGGTAACGGCATGTCTTTATCAATTTCAAGACGAACGGTTACCCGGCGGTTTTCAGCCCTGCCCTTAGCAGTCGCGTTATTCGCTACGGGGTAACGACTGCCGTGAAAGCGGGTGGTGATGATTTCAGGCGCGATGCCCTTTACCAGAAAATAACGTTCTACGGCCTCGACCCTTCGTTTTGATATTTGCCGGTTGTCGTAGCGACGCCCGATATTGTCGGTATGGCCATCCAGATAAACGGCAGTAACCCGTGGATCATTTTTGATGTAGTAAATGATACGGTCGAGCGTATCCAGATCTTCCTGAGCCAGGGCCTCCTGCCCGCTTTTAAACAACACTTTCGATCGCTCGACCTGATCGAAATTGACGTCCAGTAGCTGCGATGCACACAGTATGTAGTCCTGAAACGCCTTTTCAAATTCGACTGCGGATACCTGTACCTGAATAAAGCGTCCACTGTCGTAGTAAGTTTCATGACTGACAGTGGGCATTCTCCCCTCACGCAGAGCATGCATAAACTGATTTGAGCGGCCAAAATCCAAAGCCAGAACCGGTGATGCTTTCTGCATCGGCACCAGACCTAACGGCTCAGAGCGAGTCGAAGGTTGCCAGGGAGGAGGCGCAATGCTCACACGCGCTGGGGTAGTCGACATGAGGTTACGGCGGGTTTCCAGCATAAAAGACACGTCCTCACCGGCCCGTTGCCTGAAGACCGCTGTCCCATAACCGGGGATGGGTT
>NZ_DFQB01000034.1:0-40435 GCF_002377545.1 Thalassolituus sp. UBA3500
CGCGATGCGGCGCTTCGACAGAAATATGTAGGAGGGGGATTCTATCCCCGACAACCGCTACCACCTTCACGCTGTCGCAAGGCACTTCCTTCCTGCAGAATCGCCTATGTTTCGTGTTTATTACGTGTGTCTATTTGAAAGTCAGTGTAACAATACTTAAGTTGTTGATATTTATTGATAATTATAAAAATGTCCCTTTTGAAATAAGTCTCATCGTGTCATTATGGCTCGTAATGATGCAGGCTATTTACCGATCCTTGATTGGAAATTACCTGATAGGAGAACTAGATTTAAATTAATCTACAGTTGTTCAATAAATACAAAAATAGGTGAAGTATGCGTTTACAGGATGTAGGTCCAGTTTTCGTGATGTCAGGCTTGATACTTAGTGCATCTGTTTGTGCGCTTGAGCCTATGACTGATCGTGACCTCTCTGATGTATCAGGGCAGGCATTTATCACCATTGATACGAGTTCATACAATCAGGGTTCAGGAAACTGGTCTGGTGACTACGAGTTCACTAAGGTTAACCTTGGGATGGAGCTCGAAACTGTTTTTAACATCGACGAATTGAGACTCGGCCGCTTTGAGCGCGAAGCGTACGTTGATGGAACAGTGCCTATTACGGATGACAACCGAAATATTCTCTATAACCCCGATGGTAGCGCCCAGGTTTACGATTCCGACATCATTATTGAAGATTTCGCTCTCGGTCGGGTTGATAACCATGACGACGCTGCAAATGCGGCATATGTTCCGTTTATGGCGAGAAACCCTTTCATAGAGTTGGCGTACAAAACTGAGAATGGTCAGAAGAGGATTTCCGGCGTTCGGGTTGGCTTTGATAAAGCTCAAGGTGATCTCTCAGGCGATCTGATTTCTGTTACCGGTATTGTAGAAGGCGAGATTCGCGGCGACATTCAGGTTGTCTACGACAATAACTGTAGTGGATGGAACGCTCTGGCGCCGAACTGTCTCCTGCTTCTAGCATCTTCTGATAAAGAAATTTACACCCAGGTTGATCTTCTTGATGGTGCAACAGGGGATGGTGCGGATAGACTCAACACAACTTACCTTAAGCGCGCGTCCTGGTTTGGTGTGCCGACTGGGCGTAATTTCCAGACCGATGAAACAGGCCTGATTGCGTCATTGATCCCAACGCTAACGAGGTCAAGCGATTGCGAGGTTCTTGGTACTCCAGCGTGTTTCCGATCTACGATATATCAGTCGATCTATATTGGCGATAAAGGTACTGACTTTGAGAGCGGTTCTGCATCGGGTGTATTCCTGTCCGTACAAACCGAATCTGTGCCGTGGGAAGATCTTTCGGGTGTTCCTGGCTCCGATCGTGTACTAACAGATAGCGGTGCGTTTATGAACATCTCTCGATATCAATCAGGTGGTGAGACTAAGTACCCTCTGTATCTGACTCTTGAGGAAGCTACACGTGGTACGCCTCGTGTTGCTACCTGTGTTGGCCGCATTAAGGGGTGTTAATGAGATGAAAAAATTATTAACGCTATCCGCTGCCGTCGTTATTGCTCATTCAGCGAATGCGGAGTTACAGGCGCTTGATGATGCCGAAATGTCCTCACAGAGTGGTGCCGGCTTAGGCTTTGCACTCCAGGATTTTGTCTTCAGTACGGACGATGCCTCTCTCGCAGTCACGGGCATCGAGGACGGAACTGGTAATGAGGTCGGCATCAAGTGGGATCAGTTCTACATTATGGGAGAGGGCAGCCAGAACGGTGCTGTTAAAAAGCCTGTTGATATTGGTAGCTATCTTCACCCCTGGGTCGTGCGAAGTGTTCGTGGTAGTTCTGATTGGGATGGTGATCCGGCTGACTTCTATACCGGCGATGCACCTGCAATCGGCGATGACGTCGCAGCGTTGCAGATACTGACGGATGTTTATACTTCGGCCGCTCAGAATACGCGACAGTATGTGATGGATTGTATTTTTGCGAGTGCAGGTGATTGCGGACAGCGGGCTGCTATCAGACGCAGTGGAGCAGACATCGGCTCCCGCTTCACGCTCGATTTTGCCGATGGTACTAACCACGTCTGGAATATCGACATGCGGGGTGTATATCTCGACGGGTCTGGTTTTACTTTATGGTCTCGCCCAGATGATTCGGGTCAGTCAGAACTACTGGGACAATTGAACCTGTCTTTGTTGGCCGAGGAATTTCAGATCGATACATGCGGAGATGCATGTACTGGTACCGGATCTCTTTTACAGATTGATCAGGTTTATCTCGGTTTGAATTTAGGGTTTGGCGATATGCAGCCGTTAAAGTTCAGTGCAACGTCCGACGGCAATTTTGTACTTGAACTAAGCAAGCCTGATCCTTCGTCCAGAGGTGTGGACCCGTCGGATAGGGACGCCATGCTGGCTTTCTTTAATGAGTATTACGCTAACGCGCCGAAGAGCGATATTTATATCGGTGAAATCACTGTTGGAAACAGAACTGCCGGTGAAACAGTGATAAACGGTTTCCGTGCTCAGTACCTGAAAGCGACCAGTATCGATCTCTGACCGATACTGGCGTTACTTGCTCAGGTCACATCACTGTCTTCAAACTTCTTCTGAGTCCGTTACTATTGTAACTGGGTAGACCTGAGACTTTTTAAGCTGAGGATTCAGCTTGAGCATTTTCTCTCCAAGCTTATCCAGTCTTGAAGCTCTGTTGTCCGGAGAAGGGTGGGTACTCAGGAACTCCGGGCCACCGCCACCTCCTGCTTCAGCCATTTTTTTCCACAAGCTTACCGCTGCGTCGGGGTTATATCCCGCGCGGGTTGCTAACTCGATACCGATTTCGTCAGCTTCCGATTCAGCAGTTCGGCTATTCGGCAACTCCAGAGCAACTTTCGCAGCCATTGCGGTGCCAGTCAGTACATAGCCGTTGTTGTCAGTCACTACCGCGGTGGCCGCGAGTGCGCCGTTCATCAGCACAGCACGGGACATACGTTCAGCGGTGTGGTTGGCTAGGGCGTGAGATATCTCGTGCCCCATAATCTGGGCAATTTCGTCGTCACTAAGGTTCAGTTGAGTAACTATGCCGGTATAGATCGCCATGCGACCGCCAGCCATGCACCAGGCATTTAAGGTATCAGGGTCGTCAATAATCGCGACGCTCCATTTCCAGTCTTTGGTGCCAGGGTCAAGCTTGATGGCTTCTGTTACCAGTCGCCCTGTGATGGTTTCGATACGCTTTACCCAAGCAGGATCAGTCACCAGCTGATTATTCTGATCGAGTTCGCCGACGGTGCTGGCGTAGGCTTTCTGGGACTCAACAATAGCGGAATCCGGCGAGACGATCATCAGCTGATTGCGGCCGGTCAAGGTGGTTGCGCAGCCTGCAATGGCCGCGCTGATCAACGTCAGGCTGATCACTTTCTTCATATCCGTGTTCCTGCGGTAAAGTGTTTATCGCTAGTCTAAGGTGTTGCTGGGTGACTGTGTAGTGCTAATGCTGACAGCGCAGTCCTGCGCTCTAAGGTCTGGTATACTCGCGTTTTTTCTCCAGCGGGATTTCAGCGTGTTTGCCGGAACAGAATTACACCCAAGGCTAATTGCCGGGCTTGAAAAACAGTCCATTACCGAAGCAACCGACGTGCAGCTTGAGGTTATCCCTGAAGTATTACGTGGAAGTGACGTTCAGGTATGTGCCGAGACGGGCAGTGGTAAGACCTTTGCCTACTTATTGCCGGTCATGCAGAAGTTACTGACGGTTGATGCGCCTGATAGCGCCACGCGTGCTCTGGTTATCGTTCCTACCCGTGAGCTTGCTCGTCAGGTATTTAAGGATGCTAAGCGGCTGACCGATATGAATCACCTTGAGGCCGGAGTATTAACCGGCGGTGAGGAGTTCAAGTATCAGGCAGCGGTTCTGCGTAAGAATCCAGAGATCCTCATTGCAACGCCAGGGCGTCTCGTGGATCACCTGAAGCGCGAAACGGCCGAGCTGGGTGACATTGAATTTCTGATTCTGGATGAAGCTGATCGCATGCTGGATATGGGCTTCTCTGAGGATATGGAGCATATTGTTGGAAAGTGTGGCTCAGAGCGTCAGACATTGATGTTGTCTGCGACATTGCGTCATGAGGGGGTAGGGCGTGCTGCGCGTTCGTGGTTGAAAGACCCTGTTGAGATTACCACCAAAGGTATTCAGGAAAGCCACGATGATATTACTCAACAGCGTATTCTGGCAGATGATAACGCGCATAAAGATCGTCTTTTAACCTGGCTTCTGGCGAACGAAACCTACGACAAAGCCATCGTATTCGTTAATAGACGTACTGAAGCTGAGCGACTGAGCGAGTTTCTCCGCCGTCATAGAGAAGGCATTGCCGTGCTGCACGGTGATATGACTCAAGATGAGCGTAACTATGTCATGCAGAATGTTCGCGAAGGTCGACGTAACATACTCGTAGCCACCGATGTGGCAGCACGCGGTCTTGATGTTGATGGTCTCGATCTTGTCATCAATTACGATCTTGCTCGTAAGGGGGATGAGTACATTCATCGTATCGGTCGCACAGGTCGTGCAGGGCGCAGTGGACTCGCCATCAGTCTGATTGCTCCTAGTGAATGGAATTTGAAAGCCGCTATTGAGCGCTATATTCGTCAGGAGATGACGTCGCGCACGATTAAGGAGCTGAAAGCTAAGTACACCGGCCCTAAGAAGGTGAAAGCGTCTGGCAAAGCCGCGGGGGTTAAGAAGAAAAAGCCACGAGGCCCAGCTGCGAAAAAAGCAGCCGCGAAGAAAGCAACCGAGAAAAAAGGCCCATCTCCGAAGAAGAAAAATGGGCCGCGGCCTTCACGTCCAGCCGGTAACCTGATGGACAGCGAAGGTTTTGCTCCGATAAAACGCAAGAAATAAGACTGGTACCACCTGTCAGCGGCCGAACTGGCCGCTGTTATAATCTTTGATTGCCTGCTCAATCTCTTCCTGTGTGTTCATCACAAACGGGCCATAGTGCGCGACGGGCTCAAGAATCGGATCGCCTGTCAGCACCAGTAAGTTTGCATTACTTTTAGCTTGAAGAACGAGCTCTTCCCCGTGAGTACTGTAAATGAGCAATGGTTTTTCTGGTACCGAATGGCCAGTAACCAGCTCACCCTTGTACACATAGACTATCGCGCGTTTACCAGAAGCAACAGGGAGTGTCAGTTCACTGCCTTCAGGCAGGGTAACGTCCAGATAGCTGGCGTTAGCGGCTAACTTGTCCAGCGGGCCCGTCACCTGCTTATTTTCGATCTTCCAGTCACCCGCAAGAACTCTGACTTCGCCACCACCATCAAGAGTCACAACCGGGATTTCTGATTTCGGCACATCCCGGTAATCCGGTGCGCTCATTTTGTCCTTGGCGGGCAGGTTAATCCACAGTTGAAAGCCATGCAGTCCGCCCTGGTCCAGCTCTGGCATTTCGCTATGTATGATACCGCGACCAGCAGACATCCACTGAGCGCCACCACTGCGGATTTCGCCGCGGTTGCCCATGTGGTCTTTGTGGATCAATGCACCTTTGCGCAGATACGTCAGCGTTTCCATACCGCGATGAGGGTGAGGTGGAAACCCGCCCATGTAATCCGCTTCATCGTCGGATACCAGTTCGTCGAGCATCAGAAAAGGATCGGCGTCACGTTGATTAAAGAGTGCCAGACGTCTGATTTTGACACCATCACCGTCCGAGCTTGGGTAACTACGAATGATATTTTCGAGAGAGCGTTGAGTCATAAGTACCTCCGGTTGACGATTACTTTATCGCGGTTACCGGAGGATAACGAGTGGTGAGGATGGTATTGATTGTTCTGCTATGTTGTTTAATTTGATAATTAAACTGCAGATTGTTCTTCCACTTGCTCGTCCAAGCCGTCCTCGAGAGCCTGGCACAGCTCTTCGCAGGAAGTCGGGTCGGAATAAGGCTCGCCGTTCGCGTCGACGATGAAGAAGATATCCGATACCTGCTCACCCTCGGTCAGAATTTTAGCCCCTTGCAGCTGAGCTCCAAAGTCCATCAGGATGCTACCCACCCTTGCCAACAGGCCTGGGCGGTCGGCTGCTATAACCTCTAGAACGGTTCTGCGCATCAGAGGGTCATTGCTTATGGTTACCTGGGTAGGCACATCGAACTGTTTCAGCACCCGTGAGGTCCGGCGACGAATGATCGTATCGAACTCTTCGGGCTCATCCAGAGCATCGCACAGGGTATTACGAATTACGCGGATACGCTCAGGGTCTGTAATTGCTTCATTGTTCTCGTCGAGGACAATATAGGTATCGACCGCATTGTTCTCTGACTCGGAGGTCATGATGCGAGCGTCCTGGATGTTCAGGTTGAGCTGATCCAGGGTTGCCGTCGTGACTGCGAACAGGTTCGGCTGATCTTTCATAAACAAAAAGATCTGTGTGGCGCCTTCAAACTGACGGTCAGATGTCTGTCGTACCGAGACAAGCGGCTTAGCACTGTTACCATGCGCGTCTATCTCGCGGGTTTGCCAGACGATATTGTCCACGCCTTCACGCAGAAAGTAATCTTCTCCGGGCTGGCCCCAGATTTCGCGAGCGCGCGCTTCGGGCAAACCATAATCCAGGAGCTGTGATATGGCTTCCTGTTGGATTTCCTCGATGACATCGTCTTTGTGAAGGCGGTTTTCAAGGCCTCGTCTCAATGCCGCTTGGGTATTTCTGTACAGCTCTCTCATCTGCTCTGCACGCCATGGCGTCCAAAGCTCCGGGTTGGTGGAGTGGGTGTCTGCGACAGAAATCAGAAACAGCATGTCGAGGTGGTACTGATCACCGACATCGACGGCGAACTGGTGGATATCATCCGGGTTACTCAGGTCGAGGCGCTGGGAAGCATTCGACATTAATAAGTGGTTACTCACCAGCCAGGTGACCATATGGGTATCGGCTGGCTTGAGCCCGTGCTGAATGCAAAAGGCTTCGGCAATCTCGCCACCATTGGCGGCGTGGTCGCCCTCCCGGCTTTTACCCACGTCATGGAGCAGGGCAGCGAGATAGAGAACCTCTTTCTTATGAACCCTATGAATCAGCCGGGAGGCAATCGGAAAGCGTTCACGCACGTCGCCATAGCGGAAATGTCGCAGCAGGCGAATCATACGGAAGGTATGTTCATCCACCGTATATTTGTGCAGGAGGTCGTACTCCATCATGCCAATAACGCGACCAAACGACGGAATATAACGCCCGAGAATGCCATACCTCATCATGCGAGACAGCTCGCGAACCACGCGTGACCTGCTGCGCATCAGAGTCATGAAGATGGCGTTGTGTTCCGGGTTCTGGCGATACTCTTCATCGATCAGGTTTCGGTTATCCCGCAGCGCACGGATAGTCGCTGAGTGTATACCTTTTGACTCGGAGATCTGTGCCAGCATAGGGAAGACCCTAAGCAACCAGGCAGGTTCTTTCTCAAACAAGTCTGGCGTCGTCAGCTGCAGGTAACCGTTGCACAGAACGAAGTGCTCATTTACAGGTGTGATGGTGTCGTCATCACACTGCATATAGTCTTCTGTAAAGTGCATCATCAACATATCGCTCAACTCCATAGTGGAGAGCTGGTGGCGATAAAATTGAGACATAAAGCGTTCAACGCCAAGTTGTCGCCCCGTATCCTTGTAGCCAAGAACTTCTGCGACCTGCGTTTGCAGATCAAAAAGGAGTCGGTCTTCCTCGCGTCCTGCCAACATGTGGAGTGCGTATCTTACTTCCCATAGAAAGCTGACGCTGCTGGCCAGGCGTTTGTGTTCGAACTCAGTCAGAAAGCCGTTATCTTCCAGTGCCTGTAGCGTGCCTTTGCCGAAATGACGAATGGCGACCCAGGTGATTGTCTGGATATCCCGGAGGGCGCCAGGAGAGTTTTTAACGTTGGGTTCGAGGTTGTAGTCGGCGCTATTGTGTTTGTCGTGGCGGGTATTGAGTTCTTCAGATTTGGCTTCGAAAAAGACGGCGGCTGGCCATTGGGCCTCAGGGGTAATTCGTGCGCGTAGTTCGGAATGCAGTGTTTCATCACCAATCAGAGTTCTGCTCTCTAACAAATTGGTGATAATAGTGAGATCCCCTTCGGCCTCGGTAACGCATTCGTCCATGGTGCGAACACTGTGGCCTATGTCCAGCTTGATGTCCCACAGCAGGGTAATAAAGTCCTGCAGGTCGCTGGCGTGACGATTGATACTGTCTTCATCGCGCGCAAGCAGAAGCAGGTCGATATCAGAATGTGGATGCAGCTCTGCTCGACCATAGCCACCCACCGCAATCAGCGCGATGTCTTCTGTGGCGATGCTGCGGAAGCGCCAGAGTGCCCGTAAAATTCTGTCGATCAGAGTTGAGCGATGCCGGACCAGCAGGTCGGCATCCAGCGTCTCGCGAAAATAATCATGTGCTTCGGTCTGAATGCGGGTTAGAAGGGGCTTGATTACTGGAAGAGGGAGGGATTTTTCCTTTAATTCTTCCAGTAACGCGTCTTCATCAACCTGAGGTAGTACCGGCATGTCAGATAAATCGGTCACTTCCAGAACTGCTCTTCTTCTTTGCGTTTGGTCAGGACTTCGACGCCGTCAGCAGTGACTAACAGAGTGTGTTCCCACTGCGCTGAGGCTTTGCGGTCTTTAGTCACCACAGTCCAGCCGTCTTTAAGCAGTTTGTTATGGCGCGAGCCAAGATTGATCATAGGTTCAATGGTGAAAATCATACCTTCCTGAATCGCCATGCCAGTTCCCGGCTTACCATAGTGCAGGATCTGAGGGTCTTCGTGGAATACTTTGCCGATACCGTGGCCGCAGTACTCACGTACTACTGAGTAGTGATTCGATTCGGCATAAGTCTGAATTGCGTGGCCGATATCCCCCAGTTGAACACCAGGTTTTACCATATCAATGGCAAGGTACAGAGACTCCTGAGTGACACGGATAAGGCGATCCAGCGCTGGTTGAACCTCGCCTACCATAAACATCTTACTGGTATCGCCGTGGTAACCGTCTTTGATCACAGTAACATCAATATTAATGATGTCACCTTTCTTCAGGATTTTGTCATCGCTGGGAATGCCATGGCAGATGACCTGATTAACAGAGGTGCAGATCGATTTCGGGAAACCGTTGTAATTCAGTGGGGCGGGGATCGCCTTCTGCTCGTTGACAATATAGTCATGGCAGATGCGGTCGAGTTCACCTGTCGATACGCCCGGCTTTACATAGTCACCGATCATCTCCAGAACTTCTGCAGCCAGACGCCCGGCTACCCGCATTTTGGCGATGTCTTCCGCCGTATTGATCGTTACACCCATCAGAGGAGATCTTCCGTTTCATTGAATAGCAATGATTGTATTGTACTTCTTGTGTGGCTGGGGTTGAACCGTTGAATAAGAAGTCAGTAAAAGGATCGTGTAACAGCTGGCACATAGGCGCGTAAAATGGTATAAAGCGCCCGCGCTCAGCGCCGTGCTACTACAAAGTAGTGGTACGTAGATACTTAAACGACACACACGGACTGAAACTGATGTGCCGGGGTGCCTGTTTCGACAGGTCGGGGCTCAGGGTTCGTGGAGGCATAACCCCTACATATAAGGTAGTAAGACAATGGCACAAGTTAGCATGCGTGACCTGCTGAAAGCAGGCGTACACTTCGGTCACCAGACTCGTTACTGGAACCCCAAAATGGGTCAGTACATCTTCGGTGCCCGCAACAAGATTCATATCATCAACCTCGAGCAGACTGTTCCAGCACTGAATGACGCGCTGAAGCTGATCGAAGGTATGGCTGCGAAAAACAACAAAGTTCTGTTTGTTGGTACTAAGCGCGCAGCTGGCAAGATCATCAAAGAGCAGGCAGAGCGTTCAAATATGCCATTCGTTGCTCACCGTTGGTTGGGCGGTATGCTCACTAACTACAAAACTATCCGTCAGTCTATCAAGCGTCTGCGTGAGCTCGAAGCTCAGCAGAAAGACGGTACTTTTGAACAGCTGACCAAGAAAGAAGCTCTGATGCGTTCACGTGAGATGGACAAGCTCGAGCGTTCTATCGGTGGTATTAAAGAAATGGGCGGTCTGCCAGACGCTATGTTCGTCATCGACGTTGATCACGAGCGTATCGCTGTTCAGGAAGCCAATAAGCTGGGCATTCCAGTCATCGGTATCGTTGATACTAACTCTAACCCAGATGGCATCGACTACGTTATCCCAGGTAACGACGATGCAATCCGCGCTATCCAGATCTACGTTTCTGCAGCAGCAGATGCAATCCTGGAAGGTAAGCAAGGCGGCGCATCTGCAGATGAGTTCGTTGAAGTTGCTGAAGAAGCGCCAGCAGCTGAGTAATCAGAGCTGAATTCGAAAAAAGGGGCTATGCCCCTTTTTTTAAATCTTTATCGTCAATTTATAGATTTAAGAGGATATTCCACATGGCAACTGTATCTGCTGCCCAGGTAAAAGAGCTGCGTGAACGTACTGGCCTAGGCATGATGGAGTGCAAAAAAGCACTGACTGCTGCTGGCGGTGACATCGATCAGGCAATTGAAGATCTGCGTAAGAACTCAGGTCTGAAAGCGGCTAAGAAAGCTGACCGTACCGCTGCTGAAGGTAAGCTGCGTGTTGTTGTTGGTGAAGGCAATGCTGTTATTGTTGAAATCAACTCTGAAACTGACTTCGCTGCGGGCGATGCGAACTTCAACGCGTTCGCAGACAAAGTCGTAGCTAAGCTGGCTGAAACCAAAGAGACCGACATTGCTGCGTTGATGGCTGGTGATCTGGAAGATGCTCGTGAAGCTCTGGTACAGAAGATCGGTGAAAACATCACTGTACGTCGTCCAGCCATCGTTGAAGCTGACACTGTTGGTGCTTACCTTCACTCAAACGGCAAAATCGCTTGTATCGTTGCGCTGACTGGCGGTAACGAAGAACTGGCGAAAGATATTGCTATGCACGTTACCGCATCTAACCCGCGTGTTGTTCGTGGCGAAGATATGCCTGCCGACGTTCTCGAGAAAGAAAAAGAAATCATCAAGGCACAGCCAGACATGGCTGGCAAGCCAGATGAGATCGTCGAGAAGATGATGGGCGGCCGTATTAAGAAGTTCCTGAAAGAAAACAGCCTGCTCGAGCAGCCATTCGTTAAGAACCCAGACCTGACTGTTGCTCAGCTGGCAAAAGAAGGTGGTGCAGAAGTCATCAGCTTCCTGCGTATGGAAGTAGGTGAAGGTATCGAAGTCGAAGAAACTGACTTCGCTGCTGAGGTTGCTGCACAGCTTAAAGGCTGATAACAGCACCGGTGGGGCTCACATTCTGAAAACCACCATTAATATGCCGGGCTTGCCCGGCATATTTGTATATGTCTGATGTAAATATACGTAGAATACGCCAAACATTTTCAGGAGAAGGTTCATGGCCGAGCAAAAAAGCGCGAAATATAAGCGAATTCTGCTGAAACTCAGCGGTGAGGCCCTGATGGGCGAGCTGGATTTCGGTATTGACCCTAAAGTACTCGATCGTATGGCGCTGGAAATTGCTCAGCTTCGTGGTCTTGGAGTACAGGTAGGGCTGGTTATTGGTGGTGGTAACCTGTTCCGTGGTAAAGCGTTGAGTGAAGCTGGCCTTGATCGTGTTGCAGGTGACCATATGGGTATGCTGGCAACCGTTATGAATGCTCTGGCGATGCGTGATGCTCTGGAGCGCTCCAACATGCCGACCCGCGTCATGTCGGCAATTCCGATGAGTGGTGTTGTTGACCACTACGATCGTCGCAGTGCTATCCGTGCTCTGAATCAGGGGGATGTTGTGATCTTCTCTGCAGGGACGGGGAATCCTTTCTTTACGACCGATTCTGCGGCTTGTCTGCGTGGTATCGAAATAAATGCTGATCTGGTTCTGAAAGCGACGAATGTCGATGGCGTGTATACTGCCGACCCGAAGAAGGACCCGACTGCAGAAAAGTACGATCTGCTGACTTACGGCGAAGTCCTTGAGAAACAACTGGGTGTGATGGACCTGACCGCAATCGTTCTGGCGCAGGATCATGACATGCCACTGCGTGTGTACAATATGAATGATACAGGAGTGCTGGGCCGCCTGATGACTGGCGGTGATCACGGCACCCTGATTGTAAGTGGAGAAAAAGCATGATTAATGAAATCCAGAAAGACGCTGAAGATCGTATGAGCAAGAGCGTTGCAGCTCTGGTAGATGCATTTAAGAAAGTTCGTACTGGTCGTGCTAACCCGGCGATCCTGGACAGCGTCATGATTGATTATTACGGCACTCCAACGCCGATCAACCAGGTTGCAAACGTGATTGTGGAAGATGGCCGTAGCCTGGCGATCAACCCATGGGAGAAAAATCTGGTCCCGCAGATTGAGAGAGCAATTCTCAAATCTGACCTGGGTCTGAACCCGGCAACGAATGGCGATACTATTCGTCTGCCAATGCCTGCCCTGACAGAAGAGACGCGCAAAGATTACATCAAGCAGGCCCGCGCTGAAGCTGAGAAAGGTCGTGTGTCTGTGCGTAATATTCGTCGTGATGCCAACGGCAGCGTAAAAGACCTGCTGAAAGAGAAAGAAATCACTGAAGACGAGTCACGCGGTGCAGAAGATGCTATCCAGAAGCTGACAGATAAGTTTATCGGTCAGGTGGATGACCTGCTGGCAGAGAAAGAAAAAGACCTGATGAAGGTCTGATCGGACATGTCCACTAGTATTGATGACTCCAGTGCCGCACAGGGAAGTGTGCCACGCCATGTTGCCATAATTATGGACGGCAATAACCGCTGGGCTAAGAAGCGGTTTATGCCGGGCGTGGCAGGCCATAAGGCTGGCGTAGATGCCGTAAGAGCGGTTGTCGAGACCTCCGCGAAAGCCGGTGTCGAGGTACTCACTCTGTTCGCATTCAGCAGTGAAAACTGGCGCCGCCCTGAGCAGGAAGTCAGCGCATTGATGCAGCTGTTTATTGCAGCCCTGCAACGGGAAGTAAAAAAGCTTCATAAGAACAATATTCGCCTGAAAATCATGGGCGACCTTTCTGCATTTTCTGAAAAGATCCAAGGCCTGGTGGCCGAATCCGAAGCAATGACTCAAGCTAACGACGGCATGACGCTGGTAGTAGCGGCGAACTATGGCGGCCAGTGGGACATCGCTCAAGCGGCGCGTCGTATGGCCGAGGAAGTCAAAGCAGGTCGGATGCAGCCCGAAGATATCACTGAGCACAGTCTGCACCAGTACACCTGGCTAAGCGAGTTCCCAGCGCCGGATCTGATGATCCGGACCGGCGGTGAGCAGCGTATCAGTAACTTTATGCTGTGGCAGACGGCTTATGCTGAGTTCTATTTTTCAGACGTACTCTGGCCTGATTTCAAAGAAGAAGAATATAAAAAAGCATTAGACGCCTTTGCCAGCCGGACACGGCGCTTCGGGCGGACTGATGATCAGTTAAAGGAAGCCAAGAACGGTGACTAAGCAGCGCGTTATAACGGCATTGATACTCGCCCCGGTAATGATTGTGGGTATCTTCTTCCTGCCGCTCAAGCCTTTCGCATTTTTCATCGCAGCGATCTGCAGTATCGGCGCATGGGAGTGGGCGAACATTGCTGGCTACAAAAAAAACTGGAGCCGTTTACTGTACGCCTTCTTTGTTTTTGTCTGCCTTTACATCAGTGCACGTTTTCTTCGTATCAACCCTGAGTGGAAGATCTGGTTTCTCGCCGCTGGCACCCTGTGGTGGACGGTCGCGTTTGCTTTGGTAAAGCGTTACCCAGGTGGCACCGACATCTGGAACGCGCGTGTTATCCGTGCCTTCCTCGGCTTGTGCGTCCTGATCCCTATGTGGGTGGGCTTTATGCACCTGAAAGAAGAACCGCACAGTTCTCTGCTGATCATCTATGTCATGCTGGTGGTCTGGGGTGCTGATACAGGTGCCTACTTTGCAGGCCGTAAGTGGGGCAACAGTAAACTTGCTCCTCACGTCAGTCCCGGTAAGTCCTGGGCTGGTTTCTGGGGCGGCTTTGCCACAACCATTTTCCTGGCTGCACTGACTTGCGTTGGTCTGGATCTGTGGTTACAGCCTCTGACGACAGAAGATGTCGTGAAGATCTTTGTCATTACTGCTGCCACCACTGTGATCTCGGTATTAGGGGATCTCGTTGAAAGTATGATGAAACGTCATCGTGGTATCAAAGACAGCTCATCGCTGTTGCCGGGGCACGGTGGTGTGATGGATCGTATCGATAGTATGGCGGCGGCCGTTCCCGTATTTGCCTTTATGATGATGCTGCTTAACTGGGGCCTCGCTGTATGACGCAATGGATCACCGTGTTGGGTTCTACGGGTTCCATCGGTTGCAGTACCTTAGATGTGGTACGTCGCCACCCTGATAAGTATCGTGTATACGCATTGACTGCGGCGACACGTGCCGTTGAGATGGCCGCTCAGATTGCTGAATTTTCGCCCCGTTATGCGGTGATGGCGAACGCTGATGCGGCCACTCAGTTGCGTGAACAATTACCCGATGAATGCGTCACCGAAGTTCTGAGTGGTGAGGAAGCGCTGGTACAGGTTGCTTCCGATGAGCGTGTTGATCAGGTTATGGCAGCGATTGTTGGCGCTGCCGGGCTTCTGCCGACACTGGCTGCTGCGAACGCAGGTAAACGGGTACTGTTGGCCAATAAAGAAAGTCTGGTCATGGCGGGACCGCTGTTTCTTGATGCTGTAAAAACGGGGGGCGCAGAACTGCTCCCGATCGACAGCGAGCACAACGCCATTTTTCAGTCTATGCCTGCCGATTATGCTGGTAATCTGAAAGCCAGTGGAATTCGTAAGATTCTCCTCACCGCGTCAGGCGGCCCTTTTCGCGGGCGGGAGTCCCGTGAGTTGACAGATGTGACACCATCGCAGGCCGTTGCCCACCCGAACTGGTCTATGGGTGCGAAAATATCAGTCGATTCAGCCACCCTCATGAATAAAGGTCTTGAGCTGATTGAGGCCTGTTTCCTGTTCAATTGCGACGCCGATGATGTCGAAGTTGTTGTGCACCCCGAAAGCGTCATTCACTCCATGGTTCAGTACTGTGACGGCTCAGTGCTGGCACAGCTGGGGCAGCCCGATATGCGGACTCCCATTGCGTATGGAATGGCGTGGCCTGAGCGTATAGAAGCAGGTGTTGAGTCGTTGAATCTCTTTGATATTGCACGACTCAATTTTGAAGCACCGGATGAGAAGAACTTTCCTTGTCTGGCGCTCGCTCGGACAGCGTTTGCGCAGGGGGGGACTATGCCAGCGGTCTTGAATGCGGCAAATGAAGTCGCCGTTGCCGCTTTTCTGCGGGAAGAAATTCGCTTTACGCAGATTCCTACACTGATTAAACACGTGATGGATCAGCATTCTGTTGCTGATGCGGATGCACTGGATGCTGTATTGTCAGCAGACAGCTGGGCGCGTGCGACTGCCGAACGCTTTCTCCGGGAGGAAGACTTTTGACGCTGTTATATTTCATCATAGCGATCAGTATTCTGGTTGTTATTCATGAATATGGTCACTTCTGGGTTGCACGCCGAGCTGGGGTTCAGGTACTCAGATTCTCGGTGGGCTTTGGCAAGCCTCTCTTTTCTGTGAAAGACCGCCACGGTACCGAGTATTCTCTGGCACCCATTCCATTGGGCGGCTACGTCAAAATGCTGGACAGTCGTGAAGCTCCCGTTGCTGAACATTTACGTGATCAGGAATTCAATAGTAAGTCTCCGTGGGCGCGGATTGCGATTGCTTCTGCGGGACCGATCTCTAACTTCCTCTTCGCAATACTTGTCTATACCTTACTTTTCTGGGGTGGCTCAAAACAGTTTATCCCGGTAGCGTCTGAGATTGCAGAAGGCTCGCCCGCTGCGATCGCAGGCGTACTTCCGGGTGATGAACTGAGCGCGATTGATGGCGAGAGTACTCAGTCGTGGCAAGATGTCAGCTGGGAGTTGTTATCTTTCCTCGGCGAGACGCGCACTGTCAGCCTGGAAGTCATCCGGGACGGGCGCCCAGTTGAACTGAGCTTGCCTCTGAATCGCTGGTTGAGTGAAGAGGAGGGGCCAGACCCTCTGAGCAAATTGGGTATTACACCGCGCATGCCAGAGATCCCTCTGCAGATTTCTCAGGTTATGGAAGGCTCGGCAGCCGAGGCCGCTGGTCTCCAGACAGGCGATACTCTGGTGGCTGCGAATGGTGAAGAGATCGCAACCTGGCAGGACTGGGTCTCCCTGATACGTAACTCGGCCGGTACATCAGTGTTGGTTGAAGTGGACCGCGCAGGTGAGCTTATTGAAGTCGAAGCCTGGCCGCAGAGCATCACCCTGGACAGTGGTGAAGTCATTGGTCGTATAGGTGTGATGCCGGTTGCTCCCGTTGCCCCGGATGACTGGGTACGCGAAGTTCATCCGAGCCCGGTGAAGTCATTTTTGATGGGCGTCGATAAGACCTGGAGCCTCATCGTACTGACGCTGGACTCACTGTGGAAAATGCTCATGGGTGATGTCTCAGTAAAGAACTTGAGCGGTCCCATCACCATTGCTAAAGTAGCCGGCGATTCTGCGTCAGGCGGCCTTATTGTTTTCGTTAACTTTCTGGCGCTGCTGAGTGTGTCGCTGGGCGTGCTTAATCTGCTACCTGTGCCCATGCTCGACGGTGGTCACATTTTGTTTTATACGGCTGAGCTGATTCGTGGTAAACCATTACCAGAATCGGTTCAGATCGCTGCGGTAAAGGTAGGTATGATGTTATTGCTCATGCTGATGATTGTCGCTTTCTACAATGATATAAGCCGCCTCTGAGGAGGTGGCGACTGGGTTTTTATTTACATGCGTTTTCTGCTGTCGGTTATATCCCTCTGGCTTCTGTCTGCCACACTCCATGCTGCTTCTTTCACTGTTGAAGATATTCGCCTTGAAGGGCTTCAGCGGGTGTCTGCAGGTACTGTTTTTTCGGCGTTCCCTATTGCAACGGGCGACACCGTTGACGATGCGCGTATTGCTGAAGCTACCCGCGCTCTGTTCCGTGAGGGTTTCTTCGAAGATATCGAACTCTACCGTGATGGGAATGTACTGGTGGTGCGCATGGTTGAACTGCCAACCATCACCTCTATCGAAATCGAAGGTAACAAAGCCATTCAAACAGAAGCCCTGATGGACGGCCTGAAACAGAGTGGGCTGGCAGAGGGGCTTGTCTTCAAGCGCTCAACGCTTGAACGTATCTCTCTCGAACTGGAGCGACAGTACGTTGCTCAGGGCCGTTATGATGCGGGCATTGTGACTGAGGTCGAACCTTTGCCACGTAACCGAGTTGCACTCAAAATTAATGTTGATGAGGGCAACGTTGCTACGATTGAGCATATCAATATTGTCGGTAACGAAATTTTCCCTGATGAGGAGCTGCTGAGTCCACTGGCTCTACAGAGCACAAACTTCTGGTCATGGTATTCCAGCGATAATAAATACAGCCGTGAAAAGCTTGCGGGTGACCTTGAGACCCTGCGTTCGTACTACCTGGATCGCGGTTATATCCGTTTTAACATCGAATCAACTCAGGTGTCGGTATCACCCGATAAGCGTGGCGTCTACATTACCGTCAGCGTCTCTGAAGGCGAACTCTACAACATTCGTGATGTAAAACTCGCGGGCGACCTGGTGGTTGATGAAGAAGAGCTTACCCGTCTTTATATGGTAAAAGAAGGCGATGTCTTCTCTCGCCGCCGGGTTACTTTCACCAGTGACCTGATGACCAAACGTCTGGGTAACGACGGTTATACCTTCGCTAAAGTGAACGGTATTCCTAAAATCGATGACGAAGAGCGTCTGGTCGACATGACCTTCTATGTTGAGCCAGGTAAACGGACTTATGTTCGCAGCGTTCAGTTCTCAGGTAACGACGGCACCCGAGATGAAGTGCTGCGTCGTGAGATGATTCAGATGGAAGGCGGTTGGGCTTCCACTGAAAAAATTGAAGCCGGTAAGAACCGCCTGAACCAGTTGGGTTTCTTTAAAACAGTTAATGTCGAAACTCCGGCTGTTCCGGGCACTGATGACCTGATCGACGTGAATTACACCGTGGAAGAGCAGTTGAGCGGCAGCCTGAACTTCAACATCGGTTACGCTGCAGGCTCTGGCATGATCCTCGGTGCCAGCGTCAGCCAGAATAACTTTATGGGTAGCGGTAACCGTATGTCTCTGGGTGTACAGAAGACAGACACGGTTGAATCTTATAATTTCTCGTACCTGAACCCGTACTACACCGTCGATGGTGTCAGCCGTGGCTTTAACTTTTTCTATCGCGAAACAGACTTCGGAAGCCTCAGTACGGTAAGTGATTATCAGACTAACACCTACGGCGGTAACGTGACCTTTGGTTATCCGATTTCACGCCGCCAGCGCTTGTCGTTCTCGGTTGGCTATTCGAATACAGAAATGTTTGAAGGGGTAACTGTCCCTGCCGAAATCACCGACTTTATTGATTCTGAGGGCGACGTATTCGATGAGTACACTCTGGGGCTCAGCTGGCGTTACAGCTCTCTCAACCGTGGCCTGTTCCCGACCGATGGTATAGAGCATAAGATAAAAGCCGATATTTCAGTGCCAGGCAGCGACCTGACGTATTACAAGACCAGCTATACCTCAAACTATTACTTCCCGCTGGCGACTGAGTGGAGCTTACGCCTGAGAACGGACCTGGGTTACGGTGATGGCTTTGGTGACCTTGAACGTTTGCCGTTCTTCAAGAACTTCCGCTCAGGTGGTATTGGTGCGGTACGTGGCTATCAGATCAACAGCCTTGGTCCGAAAGGCCTGCCCGAATACGTGCCGGTCAGCCTGGCTGAAACAGATGCGGCTGGTAATGTGGTCTATGAAACGGACGACCTTGGCCGACCGCTGACCAGTGACAGTGCGCCGCAGGTTATTTACATCAAAGACGCTGATGGCGGTGCTACGGCTATCTCAAACAGCGCTGGGTACGTACCATCGTACGAAACAGACAGCTCCGGTGCCGTAGTGACCGCTCCGTTCTTCCGTGAAACAGAGCGCGCTCTGGGTGGTAACATGCTCGTAGAAGGCAGCCTGGAGCTTATTTTCCCAACGCCGTTTATCGAAGACCGCAGTTCAGTTCGCAGTATTGTCTTCCTCGATGCGGGTAATACCTTCAGCAGCGAATGTTATGTGCCGTCCGATGTTGATCTGCCAAGCTTTAATTCACACCCCTTCTGTGATGAAGGCTTGCAGTTTGAAGAGCTTCGTTACAGTACAGGTGTTGGTTTAACCTGGGTGACGGCAATCGGGCCTCTGACATTTACTTACTCATTCCCACTGAACGAACAGCGTGGGGATAGAACAGAAGGCTTTGAATTTACACTGGGTCAGGTATTCTGACGACAACCATTATAAAAGGAGAACAGAATGCGCTGGATAATGGCACTCATTGCAGCAGCAACCATCAACGTAGCGGTCGCAGCCGAGGCAACGAAAGTCGCTGTCGTGGATATGGAACGGGCATTGTTCCTTTCTGACGCGACACAGGAAGCGTTGAAAGAATTCGAAAAAGCCAACAAGGCTGATATCGATAAGCTGAAAGGTCTTCAGGAAAGCCTGACTGAACTTCAGAAAAAAATCGAAAAAGAAAAAGATTTCATGAGTGAAGAAGAAGCTCGTGCAATCAAGAATGAATTTGAAACCAAAGGCCAGGAATACCAGTTCTACGGTAACAAACTGCAGAAGCTGGAGCAGAAGTGGCGCCAGGAGCTTTTCCAGAAGCAGCTTCCAAGCCTGGAAAAAACCCTGAAAGAACTGATCGACAAAGAGGGCTACGACGTTGTTCTGAACGCTCAAGCAGCGATCTACAAGTCTCCAAAAGCAGATATCACTAAGCTGCTGCTGGAACGTCTCAACGCCGAGAAATAATAACGGACGATCCTCCCGTGCAGATCAGTCTATCTGAATTGGCTGCTCACCTCGGAGCTGAGCTTCGTGGTGACAGCAATCAGCAAATCACCGGAGTTGCGACCTTAAAGGAAGCATCCTCCGGTGAAATTGCTTTTCTGGCTAACGAAAGTTATCGCAAGCAGCTGGCAGAGTCAGAGGCGAGTGCGGTCATTGTTCGTGAAGCCGATGCTGAATCCGTCTCAGGCAGTGCTCTTGTCTGCGATAACCCCTACCTCGCATTTGCCCTTGCTACTCAATTGTTCGACAACCGTCCGCGCACATCCAGTGGTGTTCACTCGAGTGCAGTGGTTGCCGGGTCGGCAAGGATCGGAGACGGCTGCCGTATTGCGGCTAATGTCGTAATTGGCGACGGCGCGATTATCGGCGACGATTGTGAAATCGGAGCGGGCACGGTGATTGGTGATCATTGTGTGTTAGGTAGCGGTTGCCATCTGAATGCCAACGTCACCCTCTATCATGACGTAACCCTCGGCGAGAGAGTCAGAATTCACTCAGGCACAGTGATTGGTGCGGATGGTTTTGGCTTTGCGCCTGACAAAGGCCGTTGGGTCAAAATCATGCAGCTTGGCGGTGTTCGCATTGGTAACGATGTTGAAATCGGAGCCAACAGCTGCGTCGACCGTGGCGCTCTGGGCGATACGATCATTGGTGATAATGTCATCCTCGATAACCATGTCCAGATTGCACATAACGTTGAGCTGGGCGCTGGCACGGCAATGGCCGCTCAGGCTGGCGTTGCAGGAAGCACAAAGCTTGGTAAACACTGCACCCTGGCGGGTAACGCAGGTGTCGCGGGTCATCTTGAGCTGTGTGACGGGGTGTTTGTCGCTCCGAAAACCGTGATCAGTAAATCGATTAATACTCCGGGTGGCTATGCTACCGGGACTGCGCAGATGCCGATTAATGACTGGCGCAAAGCGGCAACCCGCTTCCGTCAGTTGGACAGCATGGCTCGGCGCATTAAAGACTTAGAAAAACAACTGAAGGACTAATGCATGTCCGGTGCAACCATTGAACAGATTCAGCGGGTGATGCCTCACCGGTATCCCTTCCTGCTGCTGGACAGAATTTTGTCCTGCACAACTGACTCGGAAGAAAACTCCCATATTGAGGCACTCAAAAACGTCTCAATCAATGAAAACTTCTTTAACGGGCATTTCCCTGGTCATCCAGTGATGCCGGGCGTGTTGACCCTTGAGGCTCTTGCTCAGTCCGCAGGCTACCTTGGCATGATGATGATCGGCGAAGCCCGTGATCCGAACACGATTTTTTACTTCGCAGGCTCAGACAATGTGCGATTTAAGCGACCAGTAATGCCAGGGGATCAACTGATCCTGAAAGCGGCATTCGTCAGTCGCCGTCGAGGTATCTGGAAGTTTGATTGCCATGCGGAAGTGGATGGTGATGTTGTTTGTTGTGCCCACATTATTTGTGCTGAACATACCCTGGAGGTGGCATGATTGACCCCAGAGCTGTTATCGATCCTGCTGCGAAAATTGCAGAGGGCGTTGAAATCGGTCCTTTCTCTATTGTTGGTCCAGATGTAGAGATTGGTGAAGGCACCGTGGTTGGCCCACACGTAGTCATCAAAGGCCCAACGACGATCGGCAAGAATAACCGCATATTTCAGTTTTCGACCATCGGTGAAGAGTGTCAGGATAAAAAGTATGCGGGCGAACCGACGACTCTGGTGATTGGTGACAACAACGTCATCCGCGAAGCGTGTACCTTTCACCGCGGTACGGTTCAGGACAAAGGCACTACCATCGTGGGTAGCGATAACCTCTTTATGGTGAACGTTCACGTTGCCCATGATGCTGTAATCGGTAATAACTGCATTCTGGCTAACGACACCAACGTCGCGGGCCATGTACACGTTGGTGATTGGGCGATTCTTGGTGGTTCTACTCAGGTTCACCAGTTCTGCATAATTGGCGCCCATGCCATGTGCGGTGCGGGCACTGTTGTGTTGAAAGATATTCCTGCCTTTGTCATGGCGCAGGGCTATCCGGCGCAGCCTCATGGTATCAACAGTGAAGGTCTGAAGCGTCGGGGCTTCGATAAAGACAGCATTATGCGTATCCGCGCAGCCTACAAAACCATTTATCGCCAGAATCTCACGCTGGCAGAGGCTAAAGAAGCACTCGCACCTGTCGCCGCAGAGGACGCAGGCGTTGCTATGCTGCTCGACAGTATTGAAGCTGCAAGCCGAGGGATTATCCGCTGATATGCGAATCGCGTTGGTGGCCGGAGAAACGTCCGGAGATATGCTGGGCGCAGGCCTTATCCGGTCGCTGAAGGAGAAGTACCCAGAAGCGACGTTTGAGGGGATAGGCGGCCCTATGATGCAGAGTGAGGGCATGGTCAGTTTCGTGCCTATGGAACGTCTCTCTGTGATGGGGCTGGTTGAGGTACTCGGGCGTCTGTTCGAGTTGATCAACGTACGTAAGAAACTCGTTCGTGACTGGATCGCTAACCCTCCCGACGTGTTCATCGGTATCGACGCGCCAGATTTCAACCTGGGGCTGGAGCAGCAACTCAGGACCGCTGGAATCAAGACCGTTCATTACGTCAGTCCTTCGGTATGGGCATGGCGCCAGAAGCGTGTTCTCAAGATTGAGAAGGCAGTCGACCTGATGTTGACGCTTTTCCCGTTCGAAGCGCGCTTTTACGAAAATCATAAAGTCCCTGTGCGTTTTGTTGGCCACCATCTGGCGGACAAGATTCCATTCGAGACGCCTAAAACGCCTGCCAGAGAAAATCTGGGCCTTGAGCTGAACAAGAAAACCGTCTGCCTGATGCCCGGTAGTCGGGGGAGTGAAGTCTCGCGTCTGGGTAAGCTGTTTCTCGATACGGCAAGCCTGATGCTGAAGAAAGATCCGGATCTCAGGTTTATCATCCCGGTCCCGGGTGTTGAGCGACGAGATCAGGTCGAGCAGCTGGTGAATGAATACCCGGAAGTGTTGCCGGTGAAAATTATTCTCGGGCAGTCTCAGACCTGCATGGCCGCCGCCGACGTGATCCTTCTGGCCTCTGGAACGGCGACCTTAGAAGCGATGCTGATGAAGCGGCCCATGGTGGTCAGCTACCGTCTGGCGCCGCTGACTTACTGGATTCTCAAGCGCATGGTGACGCAGGAATTTATCTCGTTGCCGAATCTGCTCGCCGGCAGGGAGGTTGTGCCTGAGTTGCTTCAGCATGATGCTCAGCCAGAAAAACTGGCAGCGGCGTTGGCGGAACGACTTGAAGATAACGATACCGTGCATCAGTTGCAGGAAACCTTTCAGTTTATTCATCGCCAGCTGCAGCGCAATGCAGATGAGGAAGCGGCTGAAGCTATCAGCCAGCTGTTAAAAAGCCGGTGAATAGCATCACTACACCAGAAGCGGCTGAATCCGAACTGACAGAAGAAGAGGCAGCACTGATTGAGAATGGGTTGATCTACTGTGGCGTGGACGAAGCGGGCGCTGGTCCATTGTGTGGTGACGTCGTTGCCGCCGCGGTGATTCTTGATCCTGATAAGCCCATTCCTGAACTCACAGACTCCAAGAAGCTGACAGAAAAAAAGCGTGAACGTCTGTTTGATGAGATCCGTGAAAAAGCGGTCGACTTCTGTATCGCCAGTGCGTCAGTGGAAGAAATTGATAGCATCAATATCCTGAACGCCCGAATGCTGGCAATGACGCGCGCTGTTGATGGCTTACGCGTCCCGTGCGATCATGCCCTGATTGATGGCAATAAACTGCCTGACCTTACTGTGCCTGCCACCGCGCTGATCAAAGGAGATGACAGGGTGGCTGCCATCTCCGCAGCGTCGGTATTGGCGAAGGTTCAACGAGACCGCGACATGGTCGAAATGGAAGAGAAGTATCCCGGCTACGGATTCGCCAAGCACAAAGGCTATGGTACGAAAGCTCACCTTGAAGCACTTCAAGCCCTGGGACCATGCCCTATCCATCGCCGCACCTATGCTCCAGTGAAGCGCCTCCTCAAAGATTAACCGTCAGATGCTGATGGTTTATGTAAACCACCTGCCATTTTTGTGCAAAGTCGGTTGTCAGTACTAGTCTGGAAGTAACAATTAAATCCCGAGGGCTGATCTGAATGCTGCGCTATTTGGATTCCTGCATCGCCACACCGCGGCCAGTTAATCCCGAAATGTTACTCAAGGCCCGGGTGCTGGCAGGACTGGCAATCTGCGCGATCTTTGCCATGTTGGTGATTTTGCTGTCGCAGGCCATGCTTGGCGTCGAGGGATTCAAAGCCGAGCATCATGCATTCCTGGCATTAGGTTGCCTCTGCCTTTTGCTTACCCGATTCACCCATGCGATAGAGGTTACAGAGCGACTGCTACTTGTTGGCATTCTGGTGTATTTCACCTATGCATCGTATCTCAGTGGGGGGCTGACGAGTTTCCTTATTCCCGGGCTCCTGGTCTATCCATTAGCTTGTGCCATTCTGGCTGGCTTAAAGTACGCTCCATTCTGGATCCTTGGTGGGATTGTCTCTCTTCTGGTGCTGGGAATTACTGACCCTGATAACAGTATCCCGATGACGGATCGCGCCTCAGACGTGTTGCATATGGTCGGGATGTTACTTGGAGCGGGCGCGATCGCCGTTCTTGCACTCATCTACGAGGGCTCTAAGAACACGGGCTTCCGGCGCCTTGAATATTAGCGTAAGGATGCCGAAGAACTCAGCGACAGAATCAGTGAATTACTGATTTCTGTGAATCACTCTATTGTCGTGATCAGCCAGGAAATCAGTGCAATAGCGCGTCGTTCTGACGAAACCGCGGGTGAAATGAAAGAACAGTCCGAGTTTGCCAATGAAATTCATAGTGGCATGGGCGAGCTTCGTCAGCAGGTGGCGGATAACGCAGATCTTTCTAAAAAGCTGGCAGCGAATGCCGCTTCTTCTGGTGAGCTCGCTTCAGAGAGTGTTGATGTCATGGCAGCGTCTAACAAGGCCATGACGGCAGTATCTGATCAGGTGGCGGAAACAGGGCTTCATATTGATGAATTAAACCGGCGTAGTAGCGAAATATCAGACATCGTCACCGTTATTCAGGCAGTGGCAGAGCAGACTAATCTGCTTGCGTTGAATGCTGCTATCGAGGCTGCCCGAGCGGGTGAGCATGGTCGGGGGTTTGCGGTGGTTGCTGATGAAGTACGTCAATTGGCGGAGCGCACACATCGATCCAGTGGCGAGATAAGTGACAAGGTAACAGGCATTCTCAGTATTACCCATAAGGCACAGGAATCCATGCGACAGGTCAGTGAGCTGGCAGCGCACGGGCGTGAGAGTTCTAATAAATCCAACGAGGCGGTAAATGTGTTACTGAATACCTCGAATGAGATCAACGCATACCTGACAGGATTGTCAGAGTCGAGTGAAAGCCAGAATACCCTGAATGAATCAGTCACAAAGCGATTCGACTCCATTCGATCGGCGATAGAGAAAGCTTTCTCTTCCACTTCAGAAGTTGCCGAAGCGATTCAGAGGCTCGAGAACGAAGTCTCAACTCTCTCCCAACTAGCGAGTTCATTTGCCGGCAGTGATGCCGAGCTGTTCTGATCAACTTGCCGGGCTTTCAGGGCTGGGCTTTGAGGCCGTAAGTCGTAATTTTGAGCCAGTTGGCAAGATCCTCATCTGAAAGCTGAGTCATCTGTTCGGGTGTAATCGGGTTACCAATTACCATACGAATGGTTTTATTCTGCTTCTTAAGAAATTCAGCGGGAATCCGGAGCGTACGTATCAGAGGATGCACCTTACCCAGAAGATGAAAGCTCAGGCTGTTCTGGCTATCGAAATATATCGGAATAACCGGAACATCCGCGCGTTTGATAAGGCGCATACTGGAAAGTGACCAGGATTTGTCTTTGATACCTTGTTGGCCTTTATACCAGGTTGATACTTCTCCGGCGGGAAACAAACCAAGCCCTAGTCCTTTGCTCAACTGATCTAATGATTTTTGTGTGCCACCCATGGCTTTCGGACCACTGTTCTCGAACGGATTGACGGTGATAAACAGATCGGAGAAAGGCTCGAAATAGGCCAGCAGAAAGTTTGCTATCACCCGGTACTCAGGTCGTATCCGGCCGATAATCAGAAGCAGAATGATGCCGTCGAGAAACCCAAAAGGATGATTAGACACCGTAATAAAAGGCCCGGTTTTGGGAATTACTTCGGCTAATCGCTCAGCGTCATAATCCAACTTAATGTTTTGGTCGTTCAGTGCGTCTTCAATGAGATCAATGCCGTGTTGTCGGTCGACGCGGTCGTAGATTTTCGTCAGCTGTGGAATTTTCAACAATCTGAGTACAATGTCAGCTTGCCATTCGGCGAGGCCTGACGCCTTTATTAATCCTTCCCGATCAATCAGGGGCATATCAGCAGTCCAGTCAGTCACAAAACGCTGGCATAATAGCAGCCGCAAACAGCAGGGCAATAGTAGGAATAAGAATGTCGACGACCACAGATGTCATCATTATTGGTGCCGGAGCAGCGGGTTTATTCTGTGCCGCACGCACCGCCGCCGAAGGACGCACAGTCAAAGTACTGGATCACGCAAACAAGGCGGGTAAAAAGATACTGATGTCGGGGGGCGGTCGCTGCAATTTCACCAACTACTATATTGAACCAGCCTGTTACCTCAGCCAGAACCCACACTTCTGCAAATCAGCGCTCTCCCGGTATACCCAGTGGGACTTTATCGATCTGGTCAGCAAGTACGACATACCATTTCATGAAAAAAAAGACGGTCAGTTATTCTGTGACAATAAATCGTCCGATATTCTCGAAATGTTACTCGAGGAATGCCGACGAGCAGGGGCTGGGGTGCAACTTAATACGTCCGTCGATTCGGTCACACCGAACGAAGCCGGTTTCACGCTGAGTACTTCAGCCGGTAGATACGACTGCCGCTCTCTGGTGGTCGCGACAGGAGGCCCTTCGATTCCGACCCTGGGGGCCAGTGGCTTTGGCTATGATCTGGCTCGACAGTTTGGGCATCAGGTGTTTACTCCTCGAGCGGCGTTAGTCCCGTTCACTATTACTGATCAACTGAGCAGCTTATGTAAGGCTCTCTCAGGGACAGCGTTACCAGTCTCAGTGTGCTGTGACGATCAGGTATTTAATGACGACTTACTCTTTACCCACCGAGGCTTGAGTGGCCCCGCTGTTCTACAGATTTCTTCTTACTGGAATCAGGGAGACACGGTCGAGATCAATCTGTTGCCGGGTATCGACCTGACTCAAGCCTTTCAGAAGGCCCAGCAACAGAAAGGCAAAACTCACCTGAAAACCTGGCTGGCGAGCCTCACGACACAGAAATTTGCTGAGCAATGGTTAGCGCATCATAAATTTGAAGATCGATATCTTGCTGAAACTGGCAAAAAGACAGTCAAAGCACTGGCCGAGTCGTTGCATCAGTGGCGGGTTAAGCCTGCAGGCACGGAGGGCTACCGCACTGCCGAAGTCGCGATTGGCGGCGTCGATACAACAGAACTGTCATCTCAGACTATGGAATCCCGCATAATTCCGGGCCTGTTCTTTATCGGAGAGGTCGTTGACGTTACCGGGCATCTGGGTGGGTTCAATTTTCAGTGGGCCTGGGCCAGTGCTGCAGCGGCGGCTGAGGCATTGGCTGTCGGGTAAACCGGAATGGCAACCTGCCTAATATGACATTCTTGATATGGCCTTACGGGAATATTACGTAAGGTTCAGGCATGGGTCACAGCTTTGTCTAGACTGAAATCAATTCCCCTGCTCGGAGTGATTTCATGGCGTTTGCAGATGCAGCAGCCCTGGACAATGAGAAGCCCGTGAAGCCTGTCATTCTTCTGGTTGATGACGAGGAGAATATTCTCAAATCCCTGACCCGCTCCCTGGGGCGGCTGGACGTCGATATCACGACAGCGTCATCGGTCAGTGATGCACTCTATATACTCGAAAATACTGACGTTGATCTCGTCATCAGTGACATGCGTATGCCCGGCGCCGATGGCGCTGAGCTGCTTAAAACCGTTGCTGAGAAATCCCCTGATACCCTGCGATTCCTGCTTACTGGTCACTCCGATATGGAGTCTACGATTCGTGCGATAAACGAAGGCCAGATACATCAATACCTGACCAAACCCTGGGACGATAATAAGCTCAGGGCTTTGATCGAAGAAAGCCTGCACACACGCCTGCTCGAGGCAAGAAATCAGCGCCTTCAGGCAGAACTTGTGAGTAAGAATCACGAACTGGAAGAGCTCAACAGCTCGCTTGAGAAACGGGTAACGGAGCGCACCGAAGAGCTGCGCCTGAATGCCCGACTGCTCGAACATGCGTTTGATGATCTTCAGAAAAGTTACGGTCATGTCCTCCGGCTGGCCTCCAGTCTTGGAGCATTGCGCGAACCTGGTGCGGCTGCCGCCGCAGAGTTGCGCTCATCCATGGCCGAGTCGTTGGCTGAAGCGCTGGGGTTTGCAGACTCTGATGTCCGCGAAATACGAGATGCTGCACTGCTTGCAGATCTCGGCAATATCGGACTGCCTGACGAATTACTGAACAAACCGCTGGTGGACTTCGATGGCGCGGATATGCAGCAGTATGCGCAGGTACCGGTACTCGCAGAAGCAGCACTTATGGGTATACCAGGCATGCGACATAGTGCGGCTATGTTGCGAAGTCAGTTTGAGCGTTTCGATGGTTCCGGGTACCCCGATCATCTATCCGGATCTTCAATACCTGCCGGTGCCCGCATCATTTCTATTGTGAGGGACTACACTGATCTTATTCGTGGTCGTTTCACCGGTGAAGAAATAAAACCTCAGCTAGCAAAAGCCGAATTGGTTCGCCAGAGTAATATGAGGTACGACCCGGCCATATTGAATATATTCTGTGAGGATTGCGGCGCCTTTGATACCGCCAACCTTGCCGACGATGCCTGTTATCTGGGAACCGATGAACTCGAAGCCGGAATGGTGTTAGCTCAGGATCTTTACAGCGAGAAAGGCATGATTCTTTTACGTAAAGGGCACGCACTTACCAGTGAATTGATCAATCGGCTGAGTCACTTGCAGAACTGGTCGGGTCGAACACTGGATGTGGCTGTTGAAAAGCAAACCGATTCAACCAAAGAGATAGGAGGGTGACATGAAAGGCGTAGTGTTCGACATCCTCAGAGACATGATCGAAGAGAAGTTCGGCTTGGAAGGTTGGAACCAGCTTCTTGAAAAAGCAGGATCTCACGGTATGTACCTGTCTTCTGAAAGCTACGACGACAGTGAGATGGTCGCCCTGTTGGGTGCGGCTTCAGAAATGACAGGCCAGGATATACCGAACTTGCTTAAAACCTTCGGTGAATACATGGTGACTGAATTCTCTGTCCGATTCCCCGTTTTTTTCGACAACTGTGACGGTCTTATTGATTTTCTGAAGTCCGTAGATCAAATCGTGCATGGTGAAGTACTAAAGTTCTATCCCGATGCCAATCTGCCGTCTTTTTCTTATGAAGAGGGAGTGAGCACGCTGACGATGATCTATAAGTCGGATCGCAAGTTGTGTCACCTTGCAGAAGGCCTGATCAATGGCTCGGCCAGGCACTTCAACGAGACGGTAACGATTGAACAACCCAAGTGTATGCACCATGGCGATGAGGCCTGTCACTTAGTGATAACCGTTGGGGGTGCTGATGACTGAAGACTATCGCGCGGCTTACCTGAGGGAGAAAACGCTCAGGAAGCAGGCGGAACAGATGCTCGAGGACAAATCCCGTGAGCTCTATGATTCATTCCGTAAGCTTCAGCAGGCACATGACAGCATGCAAGAGAACCAGAAGGCGCTGTTGCACAACGAGAAAATGGCGTCTCTTGGGGTGCTGTCGGCCGGGGTAGCACACGAGATCAACAACCCAATCGGTTTTATTTACAGTAACTTCTGCACCATGTCAGAGGGGATGTCCGACATTCAGACGTTCGTCTTCACTATGGATAAGCTGGTAAACAGTGATGCCGATGGCCAGAAAATACGTGACGCCTGGCGAGAGGGGCTGACCAGATACGATGTCGAGTATCTGCTGATGGATTTCGAAAGTCTTACCTCCGAAACCATAGAAGGGCTTGAGCGGGTTAAACAAATTGTTGCCGATCTTAAATCCTTCACCCGTGAAGATAGCGGGGAGATGGACTTGGTGGACGTTAACGAATGTGTTCGCGGCGCTGTGAACATACTCAGCAACCAGACCAAGTATCATGCACAGGTGCATGTTGATTATGGAGAGCTGCCAAAGGTCAAAGGTTACTTCGGTAAGCTGAACCAGGTGTTCACCAACATGATCGCCAACGCCAACCAGGCCGTTGACGAAAATGGCGATATCCACATCTCAACCACCTACAACAATGGCTATATCGAGATCCGCTTCCGGGACAACGGCCATGGCATCAGTAAAGAGCATATGAACCTGCTGTTCACGCCTTTCTTTACGACGAAACCGGTAGGTGAAGGAACCGGCCTTGGACTGTCGTTATCACATGGTTTCATCGAAGAACACAACGGCCGTATCAAGGTAGAAAGTGAGATCGGAGAGGGCACAACCTTCACGATTTTCCTGCCGCCCGCAGACGACTGAATCCCCCCAGAAGAACATTCATTAAAGAAATAGTACATATAGATACTATTGATTTTAATTATGGAATCTAAAGCACTACTATTCGCTCTGTCAGAAGTCGCGGGTCAGCAAATTCGCTGCTCTGTGAAACTTTCCAACCCACTCTTTTAAGGACTGACTTATGTCAACTTACCAAGACGATATCAAAGCGGTAGCCGCGCTGAAAGAAGCAGCTGGTAGCCCATGGGATGCTATCAACCCAGAATCTGCAGCTCGTATGCGCGCTCAGAACAAATTCCAAACTGGTCTGGACATCGCTCGTTACACTGCCAAAATCATGCGTGAAGACATGGCAGAGTTCGACAAAGACAAGACTAAGTACACTCAGTCTCTGGGTTGCTGGCACGGTTTCGTAGGTCAGCAGAAGCTGATCTCAATCAAGAAGCACTTCGGTTCTACTAAGCGTCGTTACCTCTACCTGTCTGGTTGGATGGTTGCAGCTCTGCGCTCTGAGTTCGGTCCTCTGCCTGACCAGTCTATGCACGAGAAAACTGCTGTAGCGTCACTGGTTAACGAACTGTACACCTTCCTGCGTCAAGCTGACGCTCGTGAACTGGGTGGCCTGTTCCGTGCACTGGACGCAGCTCGTGAAGCTGGCGATTCTGCTAAAGAAGCAGAAATCCAGGGTCAGATCGACAACTACGAGACTCACATCGTACCTATCATTGCTGACATCGACGCTGGTTTCGGTAACGCTGAAGCGACTTACCTGATGGCTAAGCAGATGATCGAAGCGGGTGCTTGCTGCCTACAGATCGAAAACCAGGTTGCTGACGAGAAGCAGTGTGGTCACCAGGACGGTAAAGTGACTGTTCCACACGCTGACTTCCACAACAAGCTGCGCGCTCTGCGTTACGCATTCCTTGAGCTGGGCGTAGACGACGGTGTTATCGTTGCACGTACTGACTCTGAAGGCGCTGGCCTGACCAAAGAAATCGCAGTGGTTAAAGAGCCAGGCGATCAGGGCGACGTTTACAACTCATTCCTGGACGTTGAAGAAATCGACGTAGCTGACATGGCTGAAGGCGATGTTGTATTCAACCGTGGCGGTAAGCTGGTTCGTCCTAAGCGTCTGCCTTCTGGTCTGTACCAGTTCCGTCAGGGCACTGGCCACGAGCGTTGCGTATTCGACTGTATCGAAGCTATCAACGCTGGTGCTGACCTGCTGTGGATCGAAACTGCAGTACCAACAGTACACGAAATCAAAGGCATGATGGACGAAGTACGTAAAGTACACCCAGATGCGAAACTGGTTTACAACAACTCTCCATCATTCAACTGGACTCTGAACTTCCGTCAGCAGACCTACGATGCATGGGAAGCTGAAGGTAAAGACGTTTCTGGCTACGACCGTTCTAACCTGATGTCTGCTGAATACGACGACTCTGAACTGTCTGCTGCTGCTGACGCTCGCGTTAAGACGTTCCAGGCTGATACTTCACGTGAAGCGAACGTATTCCACCACCTGATCACTCTGCCTACTTACCACACGACTGCACTGTCTGTGGACAACCTGGCTAAAGAGTACTTCGGTGACCAGGGCATGCTGGGTTATGTTGAAGGCGTACAGCGTAAAGAGATCCGTCAAGGCATCGCTTGCGTTAAGCACCAGAACATGGCTGGCTCTGACATGGGCGACGACCACAAAGAATACTTTGCTGGTGAGAACGCTCTGAAAGCTGGTGGTGCTAAGAACACTTCTAACCAGTTCTCTTAAGACCTGATTAGTTGTTCTTAAAGAAGCGGCCTACGGGCCGCTTTTTTTGTGTCTCCAGCTTGGTAATGGCGCAAAGCATGTCTTCGTGGTCGACGACCACAAAGCCATATAAGAAAAGCGTTGCTGGTGAGAACGCTCTGAAAGCTGGTGGTGCTAAGAACACTTCTAACCAGTTCTCTTAAGATCTGATTAGTTGTTCTTAAAGAAGCGGCCTACGGGCCGCTTTTTTTGTGTCTGTCTGTAAGAGGGAAGCTTCTTCCCGATATCGTTATTACCCGATGAATGTTCGGGGATATGATCCCCTCCTACATGCACCATGATCAGCTTGAGCGAATCATGGCAGGTAGCCAATGTGGGATTGAATCAGCCGAAGGCTATTCGCGAAATCGAGCTGTCTGGTTATATGTAGGAGGGGAGCTTCTCCCCGACAATCGCGGTTGTCGCAGCAGGACATCGCCTCCGAATGACTGTAAAATGACATCGGCAAGCTGCTTCCGGATGGGTGGCACGGAATGTGGTATTTTCCTGACACTTACATAAGAACTTCTTCCTATGTAGCTTGGAAAATGTTTCCATTATCACAACAAGAATAAAAACATTATTTCCTGAGAAGCACTAATTACCGCGTATAACGCTGATCTACGGCAAGTAGTTATCTGACAAAGTCGTCCAATATACTGATTTATAAGGATTTATTTGCAGTAGCTGATGAACTTGTCAGTAACGGGCAAGCTTTTTGCTATTTTCCGTTCAGCCTATGTGGCCTCTGTCGCCAATAGACACAAGGTCACAGTTCGTTAACACTGCGCGGGTAATCTCAAACACTGAGAAAGCGCGTTCTCAATACACGAAAGTAGAATAATTATGAGCCAAGCAGAAACTAGTGTGCAGTCAGTAACTCCTCTGGAACGGGCCCGTCAGTGGGTGTCGCAGAGCCTGACTCAAGAGAATCAGATCACAGCGTACCTTGAACCATTGATTCAGGTGGTCCTGCCAGGCTGGACCACCGATGCTGTGCGTTCAAAAGTCATCCAGGTACGTCCTGAAACGAACGATGTATACACTCTGGTTATCCGCCCTGGTAAGCGCTGGAAAGGTTTCAAAGCTGGTCAGCACCTGCAGATCACTGCCGAGCAGAATGGCTCTCTGCAAACCCGTTTTTTCTCTGTATCCAGCGCTCCGGCTTACTTTAAAAAGACCGGCCTGATCGAAATGAGCATCCGTGTACAGGAAGGTGGTCGGGTTACGCCCTGGCTGCGCGATGCGTTTGCCGCAGGTGGTATCTGCAATCTGTCTCCTGCTGAAGGTGACTTTACCCTTCCTGAGGGCAACCAGCCGGTTCTTATGATTGCTGGTGGTAGCGGCATCACTCCGTTCCGTTCAATGCTCAGCCAGATGGCGGCCAGTGGAGACAAGCGTGATGCGCACCTGATGTTCTACGTCAGGGATGCTTCTAATGCATTGTTTCAGGAAGAGTTTGAAAAGATCGCCGCTGAACACGACAATATTCGTGTGACCTTCATGAACAGTGCTGAAAAAGGCGTGTTCAGTGCAGAGCATATTAAAGAAATATGTCCTGATTTCGCTGAACGAAAAGTCATGATCTGTGGTCCAACACCTATGATTCAGCTGGTGCGTCAGGTCGTCTCAGGCGAAGGCGTATCCGCAGATAACATCATGTTTGAATATTTTGGCGCGGCACCGATTGAGCTTGACCGTGCTGATGCAAAAGATGCTTACGTTAGCTTTGAGAAGGGCGGTGTCGCTGCAATTTCCAGCGCCGAAAATCCCGTCAGCCTTCTTGAGCTTGCCGAGCAAAATGGACTCAAGCCGCTGGCCGGATGCCGGGTAGGCGTTTGCCATCAGTGCAAATGTACAAAGAAAAGCGGCGTAGTTCTCAACACTCTCACTGGTCAGTACTCCGACACGGGCAGAGAAGACATTCAGTTATGTGTGTCTGTTCCTGTCAATGACGTCGTACTGGATGTCTAACGAGGATAATTATAATGACAACACCTATCCCTAGTGCCGATACACTGGAATCATTCCACAAAGAACTGGATGAAATACGCGACGACCTCATGGCCAAAGTTGGTGAGGAAGACGCCCGATACATCCGCAGAATTGTTCGCGTACAGCGCTTTCTGGAACTCGGTGGCCGTGCAGTTATGGTTGCTGGTTTCTACCATTGGATATGGTGGCTGGTCGGCGTTGTCATGCTGGGTTGTGCCAAGATCCTCGACAATATGGAAATTGGCCACAACGTGATGCATGGTCAGTATGACTGGATGAACGATCCTCATCTGAACTCGCGAACCTTTGACTGGGACAATGTCTGTGATGGTGAATCATGGCGCCGTACCCACAATTACGAGCACCACACCTATACCAACATCATTGGCAAAGACCGTGACTTTGGTTATGACACACTGCGTCTCAGTGACGACGTGAAGTGGAAGGCGCACTATCGTTGGCAGCCCATCCGCTTAATCGTACTGATGCTGAGTTTCCAATGGGCGGTGGCCTATCATGAACTGTTTGGTGAGCGTATTTTCGTCGGCAAACGCCGCCCGGAAGGTAAGCTGCCAATCTCTCACGCTGAGTTGATTAAAGATTTCTTCTCAAAGATCCGCCGTGCAGTGTTCCGGGATTACATCTTCTACCCAGCCATTGTGGGCATCTTCCTTGGCTGGCCGATGTTCTTCGCCATCGCGGCAGGTAACCTGGTTGCCAATCTGATTCGTAATGTCTGGGCGAACATTATCATCTTCTGTGGACACTTCACCGAAGAAGTACACACCTTCAGCGAAGAAGATTGCGAAAACGAAACTCGTGGTCAGTGGTACTACCGCCAGATTCTGGGGTCGTCCAACCTCGAAGGTTCTAAACTTCTGCACATCATGAGTGGCCATCTGAGCCGTCAGGTTGAACATCACCTGTTCCCTGATATGCCGTCTTATCGTTACGGCGAAGCGGCAGAACGTGTGCGGCAGGTGTGCGCTAAGCACAACATCCCATACAACACAGGTACGTTGTGGGATCAGTACAAAACCGTTGTGGCACGTGTATTCAAATACAGCCGCCCACCTAAGAAAACAGGTGAGATGGCAAACGCCTGATATCTGACAGGTGTCTGATAAAAGCGGCATTTTCCGGAAGGAGAATGCCGCTTTTTTTATGTCATCATCTTATTTCAGAAGGAAGGAATTCTTTTCTAGTTATAAAAACTGTCCAGACTGGGAGATCAGACCTTCTCTCCACATGTCCCCAAATACCGGCTCTCCAGGGCTTTCATTTGTCTCAGACTCCATGTTTATGGCTGTCCTGGTTTATTAATGAAATCCAGGAAAGAGTGACTTTCATCGACACCAGTCACTCACTGTATGACACTGGCAATCACTGCCGTCGTGGCACGTAAAGTGCAATTTGCTGGTAGCAACAGATGGATTGCTCAACAGCAGAATAGTCATTTCAGGAGAAATAAAGTGACGACTCACATACCAAGTGCGGAGACGCTGGAATCATTTAAAAACGACCTCGATCAGATTCGTGACGAGGCGATGGCCAAAGTGGGTGAAGAAGACGCTCGCTACATCCGTAACGTTGTTCGGGTGCAACGCGTGTTGGATATCGGTGGGCGTGCGGTGATGGTTGCCGGTTTTTACCACTGGATCTGGTTTGTTGTGGGTGCCGTGATGCTTGGCATTGCCAAGATCCTCGATAACATGGAAATCGGCCACAACATCATGCATGGCGCATACGACTTTATGAATGATCCGCATCTGAATGGCACATCGTTCGAATGGGATAACGTCTGTGATGGCCAATCCTGGCGTCGTACGCATAACTTTGAACATCACACCTACACCAACATCATCGGCAAAGACCGTGACTTTGGTTACGACCTGCTGCGTCTCAGTGACGACACGCCATGGAAGCCGCGCTTTAAAAACCAGTTCTTCTGGTATCTCGGCCTCACCACCTTCTTCCAGTGGGGTGTTGCCTACCACGAGCTGATTGGTGAACGCGTCTTTTTTGGCAAAAAGAAAGTTGAGCGTCAGTCCGTCATCAGTAAGAAGCAGCTGGCGAAAGACTTCTTCGCCAAGATCCGCAAGAGTGTATTCCGTGACTACCTATTTTATCCGGGTGTTGTAGCGCTGTTTCTGGGTTGGCCAATGTTCTTCGGCATTCTGCTGGCGAACATGGGTGCTAACCTGATTCGTAACATCTGGGCCTCCACGATTATCTTTTGTGGGCACTTCACCGAAGATGTCCATACCTTCAGCGAGAAAGAGTGCGAAAACGAGACTCGCGGCCAATGGTACTATCGCCAGATACTGGGCTCATCTAATCTCGAAGGGTCGAAACTGCTGCACATTATGAGTGGCCACCTGAGCCGTCAGGTAGAGCATCACCTGTTTCCGGATATGCCGTCGTATCGTTACAACGAAGTCGCGGAGAAAGTGCAGGCGGTATGCCGTAAGCACAATATTCCGTACAACACAGGCTCGTTGTGGAGTCAGTACAAAACGGTGGTTGAACGTGTACTGAAATACAGCAAACCGACACCCGAAGAGAAGGCGGCCTTTAAGCAAGTCAGAGCCTGATCAATACCAATAAAAAAGCCGCTCATTGAGCGGCTTTTTTCGTGTAGTACACACTCCCGTAGGGTGGGCACTGCCCACCTGGGCAGGGTGGGAAGTCTGTCACTTACCACCCTTCAATACATGCTGAATACGCATCTGGGTTTCTGGTGTTGCCAGCAGATCCGTAAAGGCATTCATTTCAGCCAGTACGGCTTTGTTCAAGCGCTCACGATGCCCTTCAGCACGGCCCAGCGCCTTGATTGCTTTAAGTGAACCCTGGTGATTCTTGAGCAGCTCTGCTGCAGTCGCCATCGCAGTCTCAAGTGCCTTGCCGTCTTCAACGGCTGCATTCAGCAGACCCCATTTCTCTGCTTCAGCAGCTGAGAAGAAACGGCCAGTGAGTAACAGATCTGCAGCGTTCTTAGGGCCGATTGCTTCAGCTAGCATCACAGAAGAACCACCCTCAGCCGCAACACCAATTTTGGCGAACGGTAGGCTATACCGAATGCTCTTACCGGCGTACGCCATGTCTGCGTGAAGCAGCAGGTTTGCACCGATGCCCACGGCAACCCCTTCCTGCGCAAGAATCAACGGCTTCTCAAGACCTCCGAGCGTATCGAAAATACCGGCAACGCCGTCACGAACCCCTTCTAAATCACCGTCAGACAGAAGATCGCGCAGATCATTACCTGCGGTGAACTTACCCTCGCTGCCCGTCATTACAATCACAGACACCGCATCATCAGCATCCGCTGACTTCAGTGCTGCAATAATGTCTTTATAGGTCTGAACGCGAATCGCATTCAGCACCTTCGGACGATTGATCGAAATAACCGCGATGCGATCGTTAACCTGATACTCGATATCCTGATACATAAGAAACCCTGACGGTAAAACCTTAAAGAGTCTGGATCATGGCAAAGGGTGCCCTTAAGAGCAATGATCAAAGGTAACATCAGAATGATCAAATGTGTCGATTATGTGCTGCCCTGCGGAGGCGTCTGAATGTAAAGAGAGTGTGGATATCCAAACAGTATATTTTGGACTTTTCGAGCAAAACTGGCACGCTTTACATTCGCGCTTGCACGTTTTGCCGGTGGGGGGTACTGTAATCCTCAAGCGAATCAGATACTTACAAACTTGGTTTACAAGTTTATGTGCGCACGAATATCGAAATAACAGGCGTGCGCGTTTTTCTGGAGGGGAGATTTGAGTTATGGAAGATTCTTCAATTGAGTCAAAGAGTTACCCCAAGAACCTCGAAAGAGTGTCCCAGGATAAACGTGCTTGCACACTAATAAGCTGTTATACCCCATTAACCCTCAAGAAGGATCGAATATAAAAAGTTAAAATCAGCGGCTATCGTTGGAACCTTTGGAATTGGGGTGGTTCTTACAAACACGGCGAGCGCATTCGAGGATTTAGGCAAAGACTGTAAAGCCTATGCAAGAGCTGTTTTTGCAGTTGCGGAAGTGTCCATGCACCGGGGTGAGGCACAAGCCACGATGAATCAATGCACTGGATTTCCAGATCAAGAGAATAATCAACCAAACAGGTGGTTAAAGAAAGATGACATACTCATCAGGTAGTTTAATTAATCAAAAAAAATGGATCTTACTTTTTCATTTTATTATTGGTGCAATAATAGGCGTGCTTCTATTACATCCGTTGACGACAATGGTATTCTGGTACGAATACAAGGGCTTAATCGAATTTCCGGGTAACAGCCCGATAGAGTTTTTGATTCAGCGTTTAATTACTGAATTCAAGTTTGAATTAATGCCTATGAGCTTTGTGTTTGCACTGCTTGGCGGTATTGTTGGTCTATTGTTCGGTCTGTACCATATAAGACTGTCTGGCCAAAAAAATCTTGTCCGCTCTCTGGAACACGAGCTTGCTGAAGAATTACCCTTATTGATTGCCAGAGGCGAAAGTGAGCATCTTGAATTCAAATCCACGTATCGTTGGGATGTAAGACAACAGCGAACGAATCGCGCACTTGAGTCGATTGTCATCAAAACCATCGCCGGTTTTTTAAATCGCGAAGGCGGTACACTGCTAATCGGTGTTGAGGACAACGGCAATATCATTGGAATCGACTCTGACTTCCAGACATTGAAACACAAAAATAGAGACGGCTTCGAACGCGCACTGATGGATACGGTTAAAACCAGTCTAGGAGGAAACGCTTGCGCATTACTTCATTGCCGGTTCCACGATATTGAAAATAAAACCATCTGCCGCGTCATTGTCGAGAGCGCTGTTGAACCTGTTTATTATCATGAGGACAGCGTAGCACGGCTTATGGTACGCACAGGTAATAGTACACGAGAGCTGGATGCGCGGGAAGCACATGCCTATCTTTCCAGTCGAACAACAAAATCTTTTTCTTTATAGGTACACAATGAATACGCATTCGCATAACCACGACACTGAATCAATAGGTGATCGCCGCCTGGGGTTCGCCATCGCTATCAATATGCTCTTGACATTAGCACAGGTCGTCGGTGGTATTCTATCGGGCAGCCTTTCACTTATTGCTGATGCGCTGCATAATTTCAGTGATGCCGCCTCACTGCTCATTGCCTGGGTCGCCAGAAAGATCGGGCGTCAACCGGCGGATCATTTCAGAACCTTTGGTTATAAACGCGCTGAAGTTATCGCCACATTGATTAATTTAGTCACGCTTGTCCTGGTTGGGCTGTACCTGGCCTATGAAGCGCTATGGCGAATCTATGAACCACAGATTATTGAAGGCTGGATGGTTGTGATTGTGGCGGCGATAGCACTTGTGATTGATCTGGCAACCGCGTTTCTTACCTTCACCATGTCTAAGCACAGTATGAATATCCGTGCCGCTTTTTTGCACAATGTATCGGATGCACTGGCTTCACTGGGTGTTATTGTTGCCGGCACACTGATCCTTCTTTATGAGTGGTACTGGAGTGACACCTTAATAACATTATTGATAGCCGCGTATGTTTTGTACCAGGCAGCCACGATGTTACCAAAAACCATTCATATCCTGATGCAGGGAACACCGGAGGGCATTGTTATTGATGATGTCATCACAGCCATGCAGCAGGTAACAAATGTTATCAATGTTCATCACGTACATATCTGGCAACTTGACGAGCATCAGAATGCATTAGAAGCTCATGTTCTACTTTCTGATTATTCACAACTGGATAAAGTGAAGGGTGAATTAAAAACAGCGCTTGCACAAAAATTCTCCATCGGGCATTCAACACTCGAGTTTGAGATTAAAGAATGCAAATATGATCAGTGTTAACTTTTTTATATCGAAGCAAGTTTTAAATGAGTAATTGTGGAAGTGAAGAGTCTGTAATCATTCTTCATGACAGATTGCGTTATGTTCTAGGCATCGTATTTTAATGGCCAATTGTTATCTGATTATAAGAAACAAAAACGTCAGCAGCTCTTAAGGCTGTGATTGCAAAGAAGGACAAGGCTTAGTATCAAGTTTGAAGTGCGA
>NZ_DFQB01000030.1:0-24145 GCF_002377545.1 Thalassolituus sp. UBA3500
ACACAGAATTTTGAACACCCTCCAGCCATGTAGGAGGGAAGCTTCTTCCCGACACCCTCTCCACAGAGAACTACCTCTAAAAGGAACCAGCCTGCTTCCGTGCAGGAGTGAATCAGCCGGAGGTTATTCGCGATAAACTTGCCAATAATACCTCACACCTGCTCACCGGGCTGCAAATACCGAAGCAGGTCCTGCTCATCTATCGGGCCAGTGATTTCCTCATCAACGATTTCGCCGTCCTCGAAGTACTCTCCTACCGTGTGCCAGATATTCGAAGCGATTTTCCGGGCTTTCCCCATCGGAATACCATGTGCGTATGCAACGTCTTTAGGAATATAGTCCACCCAACGGTCACTCAAAACATCCATATCCTTTGACAACCCTTGCATGCTTCCGGTCACACCTTCGATGTAACTGAGATCACCCTGTTTTGCATAATCAATAGCTTTACGGGTGGAAGATAAAATACGATTAAAGTTAGGCAGCGCACGATCTCGCCAGGCTTCTGGTTTCTCGGCTGGCTGCCAGGTGCTCATATCGATGTGTTGACAATGTTCATCAAAGTACTTCAACGCGTCGATTAATCCCTGTATCGCTTGCTCCATGTAATGCTCCAGCTCCTGCATATACTCAATACTGGAGAACTTTCGAGTGAGCAGCGTTATTTTCATCTCTGGGGTCATGCTATTTATCCGGCCAGTTCGTTAGATTCGCAGGGGCGGTATCTATTTCACCGGGCATTGCAAAGATCTGACTAAAATTTATACATTTATGCCTTCCACTAGGTTTGCAAACCTCCCATAGCATTCAAAAAGATCTTTATCGTCACTAAGATCTGTTTCCATGAATAGCCTGACCAATCTTACTTTGCCTATTGGTTCGTAATGATCCATCGATTCAATTTTTGAAAAGTATGGTTTTAATGACTCATATGCTTCTGGTGCAAATCTACTCTTACTTGCCAAAAGCATACTTTCCAATGTTTTAGCTTCTAACTTAATTCTCTTTAAATCTGACATTCTATTTTACCAATGAAGGGCTTGTGAATTTATCCCGGTTCAAAACGAGAGTTTGGGTTTTTCCACCATGCCTTATAAATTCTGAGTTATTGACTTCAAACGGTGCAATAGTGCTTTCATATACAGTGAAGTCTTCTTTTGCTTTGATAGTATATACATCAAATTCTTTTGGTACTTGCGGTAATCCTAGAGCATCACCCGCTAAAGACGCATTTTCTGGTAAAGAATCGAAAGTTTCTTTAGTGACGAAGTATGGCGAATTTCTTCCAGGTGGACCGCCATTTTTAGGGACCACCTTATACAGCGTGGAGCCTTTAGGTAACATACGGGGGATTGGTTCAGCGGCGCCCGACTCGAGTAATTCTCGTGTAATAGTAAGTGCTAAGTCTGGACTTTTCCCGCTTGCTAGTAGGTCTTCATACATGAGCTTGCCAACTTGAAAGTCTCTTGGGTCTTCTACTTGCAACCCATCGGGGCCGGACTCATCCCAGTTCACTTTTTCTGGTGTCACAGGAGATCTTCGAGAAAACTGTCCAGTCTCCGCACCATGCGCATCTGTTTTCTTGACACTCCCCTCTACCGACTCTAGTTTACCGGGGCCCTTACCCTTCCCACCAAACCGCTTCTGCTGTCTGGCTATTCTTTGCGTTACTCGGGCATATTCAACCAGCAACTCACCCAGTACTTTAAACTTACGCACAGCGTTAACACCCACAGCTGGTAGCGCGGCCCCGGCTGTTAACGCCACCAGAATAACCGACAACAGAATGCCCAATGCTTCGGCGCCGAGGGCCTCGGTCATTTCGATGCTATGTTGAGCAGAAGCGTAGTCTTTGATGAACTTTGTCAGTTGCATCTTAAGGTTGGGGTCATCCCAAATCAGGCTGGCCATGGCCATCGCTTCATCAAGCTGTTCGAGCGTGACGGTGGTTGGATCAAACCCCAGTGCTTCGACCAGCTCGCGCTTTTCGCCCTCGACGTAAGTTTGGGCGTAGACGTTCGCGGCGTCGGCAAGATTATCCTGAAGCCAGGCAGCTTGCGCCGCTTTAAAGCGGTGTTCCATTCGAACCACCGGGTTCACCAAATCGCTGACTTCTTTTAACCAGAGTACAAGTTCTTTTCCTGAGCGGTATGCGTTATACGCAAAGCCTCCTAGATAAATCAATGCAACATTACCGAAGCTCTCTTTCGATAACTGGCGCTCATGCATAGCAGCTTCACGGCGCTCCTCAGCAATGATTTTGTCGAGTGCGGTCTGGATCTGCGCTTTTAAGAAGGGGCGCTCGTCGGGTACGTAGTCATCTATAGCTGCGGCGGTATTTATCTGCTCAAGCGTCAGGTAATTCCCTGCCAACGCATCTGCCAGAGCCTTTCGAGGGTTAGAGGTCTTGGCAGGCAACTGCGCAAGAACGTCAAAGTAGAAATGACTAAAACCACCGTCAACGGCCTGACTGTCAACGCCATCCAGCAGCAGTTCGGCGCGAAGAATGCTCCCAGAGCAGATATTTTCTGGATGGAAAAACGAGGGGCCAGCGCCCTTGCTCAAGCGATAGCGATTACCAGCGGTGTCTTGAAATTCGTAAGCGGACATTATCCTTTATCCAGTGGTGAAGCGTCCTTTGTGAGGTAGCAGATGATACCTGATGACGATGCAAATCCAAATGCCCCTACACTTATCAAGTACGACAACTGCTGGGTTCTACCCCAATGGTTGTTCTGGGTACCATCCTGGATCGCTTCCCGACTCTGGAAGAGTACAAAGCAGCGGTTGAAGGTATCAACCTGACTTCTTTCGCCCCACCATCGAAAGACCTGGCTCGCCCAGCGATCCCTCTGAAAGCTGTTTAATTAACAGTTTTTGAGGCGATTAGCCCACTGCCCTGACCTTTTGGTTGAGGCAGAGGGCTAGAAAAGAAAAACCGGCACTCGAGAGAGGCGCCGGTTTTTTATTGTATGGACATAATCAGTTCATAGCGGAAATAGGATTTTAACGAGCAGTTTCACACTTTTCTCACCGATAAATTTAGAGCGCAGCGAGTAACTTATCCGCATGCAGCAACTTGGTATACGTTATCTGAGCTGCACAATAATCGCTATACCCACATCCGGCTAATTGTGGAGATTATAACCGCCCCGTTTATCTCCCAAAACCATCCAGATATAGCTTCCTGACTTTTTTGTTTTGTCTATCCTTGACCTCCTTTCCTTAATTTGAGGAAAGTTTACCAATAGCGAACAACTCCACGAGAATCAACTCATCCCATTACCCTAAAGAAAACCTAGCTCCACCAGTTAACCACAAGCGGCTTTTACCAAGCTTCTTTCGCCAAGAGCTGCATGTTAAGCGAACCTGTTTTCAAACCTGCCCTGTTAAACCGGTAGCGCATATATGCAGAGATATCGTCCTCATGCGAGGAGACAATCAATTGGCAATGTTTGAGTTCGCAACGGAGTAGATCTGTCAAGGAAGCAACGTTGATTTCATCCAGAGATTGCGACGGGTCATCGATCAATATGATAGGTACCTTAGCATAGACCTTGTTCAGTGATAGAAAGAAGGCAAGGCTAAGGGCGGACACCTGACCAGAACTCATGGACATGACTGCGTCGTGTTCAGATTTCTCGGCAGTCAGAAACCTCAACTGTGTGCCTTCTCGGCTCTCGATAAATAGGCCCAGACCGCGCTGGTAGTTTTGGATCAGTCGGCCACTGTATATATGGAATATGAGCTCAATAGCCGAAATTGTCTGGTCGGCATACCTTTGCTCTGTCGCCTTCAGTGTGTCTCGGAGCTTTTTGATTTTACCTTGTGCTTTTTGGGCCGCTAAGGTTTCTTTTTCGATAAGTTTAAGATCGGAAATACAGGTTTGTAACCTAGCATTTTTAGCCTCGTTAGCTTTAATCGATATGTACTGTTCTTTACCCGTCAAGTCTTCTGCCGTGATTATGTAGAAGTCCTGTAGGTCTTTGAAGGCGCTGCTTGCTGTTTCTCTCCAGTCCTCCGGCAGCGCTACGGCATCGACTTCAATCTGTTTTTTATTCCTTAGAATCGCTTTTTTCAGCCTTTCAAGTCGCTCATTTACTACATCATCATTTTCCGTAAATGAGTCAGTAAATTGAATATTGTCGTTAATCAGCCTCTCCCTTAGCTGGGTTATTGCTGGTAGCCGATGTTTGATTTTGGTCAACGCAGCATGAAGATTTAGTTCAAATGTAGGCTCGATAACTCTCAATCTACCTTGGATATGGCTGTCGATGAGCTTCAGCTCAGCGTCCATAGAAGCGATAAGGTTAACTAACTCCTTACCGTCCTTGCTTAGTGATTCAGAGATCTGCTTGGTTCTTGCTTCAATGGCATCCAACATTGATTTATGATCTTCCCAGTCCGTACCACAGAGAGGACACAACTGATCATCGGGGTAGGACTTCTTATGTTCATCAATCAGCTGCCTTTTCAGGCGTTCCAATTCAGCTATGATGTTCGCATTGGCGCTGTTTTTTTCGATTAGGCTGTTTCGGGATTCAATTTGTAACTCAAACCACTCAAGGCGCCCATCCGCCCAGCTTGGCAATGATTGGGCTTCTTCGACTTTGATTGTCCTAGCTCCGCGCTTGATGATGGCCGCAGAACGCTCCAGTTCATTAACCCCCTTCTTGATTGCTTCAAGCCCGTCAAGCTTGTCCAGGTCTTTACCGAACTGAGATAAGCTCCTCAAAGATTCTTCGTTACGTTCGATGTCGGCATCGACTCCCTCGTTATGAACTCTAGTTTTTATCGTGGCTTTGAGCGGTAGAAGGGCAATAATTTTGCGAATTGATTCCTGATAGGCAGCATGATCTTCCGCTGAGTACGTTGAGAATAGAACCTCCTTGTCCCATATTGGTTGGACATCAGCCGTTGAGATTTTTTTGTACTCAACGTTAATTGTCTCTGCCTGCAATGTGGTTTTTAAGCTGGCTATCTCATTTTCAAGTGATCGAGCTTTCTCCGTGCGTTCAGGATTGTTGATGAACCTTGTGAATTTATTGTTTATGGTGTTGCAGTTTTCAATCTCAACTTCAATATCGTTGATGTTAAAAAGGTTTCCTAGTTCATCCTTACGTTCATCTACCCGAGTGTGTAACAGTCGGTTTTGCCCTTGTTCCAGATAGTTAAGGAAGGAGAAATTTTCCCTGAAGTCTTTACCGAAAACTTCGTCAAGGAAGTTGTTGTCGCGCAGATTGATCTTTGTAAAGTCAGTTGATTCAAATTCCGGAAGCTCGTAAAGCTTAAAGTTTTCATACTTGTCTGCACGATTATTCGCTGGTTTTTGGAATATCTCAGCAGGGCAATGTCTTGCTAAAATAAGTTTACGTTCATCATTAATGAATTCAATTTTAATGCAGAGATCGTTCTCGCCGGACCGGTTGTTCCAGAAGAGATTGTCCGCGTAGTCCCTTTTGTTCTTGGTTAGTAAAGTAGAGAATAGGTTTTTTATTCGATTGATTTGGCCAGTGAGCAGTAGTTCAATGGCGTCGTATATACTGGTCTTACCATAACCGTTCGGACCGTCAAGAGTTAGCAAGGACGACTCGCCAAGATCCAAGTAGACATGCTTGAATGCTTTGAAACTAGAGACTTCAACCTTAGATATTTTCCAATTCATTACTAATCATTTCCCTAATAATATCGTCGGTGTTTTTGTGTGTAACTCTCTGGATAGTCGAATACATTTCAGTCAGTCCAGCTTCTGCAACCACCTCAGCCGCTTGCAACCTCAAGGGTGTAAGGTTATCTTGATGACTAGGTAACTCTAAGAAAGGAAGTTTGATAAAGGTCTTTGCAGCGAAACTGTATTGTGTGGGGGCAAGAGGATTCTCTTTGTAATTAAGAAATTTTTTCTTGTCAGAAATCACGGATTCCAGCTCGTCGTATGTGAAATCAGTTAGCGCACTTTCTTCCGCAGTACTGTAATAAAGTACATATTTTTTATAAAAGTGCGGGTCTTCTTCGATTGCGAATATCTCTTCTTCTTGTTCCTTGAATTCGGCCAGAACGTCAAGACGATGAATACAAATTAAATCGCAGTTTTTCTTGAAGCTTGGGTTTCTGAGAAACTCCTCAGGAGCAAGGTGATTGATTCGATTATTTAACTCGTCTGGGGCAATAAGTTCGTCTAAATTATGTACAACTGCGAACCTAATGGCAGATCCATACTCGCGAAAATAAAAGCTTGTGGTGTCCCGTTCATGTTTGTTCACAAAGCCATGGGCACTAAGTGCTTCATCAATGAGTTTTTTAATCATTCAGTCGAGCCTCCGCGTCGTCTTTTGTCATTACGCTAATGCATAGCGACCTAGTGATGTTACTTTCACGCTTCGCAGTGGCCTGCTTATCGTCAAAATCGTCTGAGTTTGTGAACTTTGAATTGAAGGAGAATGATTCTTTTGCTTTACTGGCGATTAGATGGTTGTACTCAAAAAGTAGTCTAAGCAGATCTCCGTTGTTTTTCATTTCATTGATCATGTCAGACTCACACTCCTCGCTTTCATCCACATCAAGAGCGGTAGGTACGTAAAACCGATTTTCGCTGTCGAGATAATGAGGAAGGTCGTTGAAGATGGGCTCCACAGAAATGGCCTGAATAAGCTTAGAATATCGCCTTATGTCGTTCGTCTGAACGTCTTGAAAGCGCTCAGAAGGTTTCATCATCTGGCATAGAGTTTTTAATTCGTTGATATCGGTTATCCGAATGTGCTCACAGAGACGTTTGGCTCTCTCGTATGTTACGTCACTCATAGTTGGAAGAGCCTGATCCAACCTCTCCTCTAGATGAGCTTGGAGCCTTGCCTTTAGATTAACTGCATAGTAATCCCTATCCTGATAGGGGTTTTGGAGCAGTACTTCATCTAGGATATCTCTCGCGTTGATACGACCATCGTAAGCAGCTTTTTTTTCTGAAAAGCCGTCTACTTGATTTAGTTTGTGATTATCTATCGCCTTAGCACTTATTTTTTCTGAGAGTAAGCAATAGTTAAAATTTATGAGATTATCACTGACCGTGACGGGCTGTTTCTCACATATTTTTTTTATTAGTGCTTTGGTTAGTCCTTCAATTTCACCCAGCCCACAATGAAAGCTGTCTCCGTAGGGGTAGAATTTCACGATTTCTCCGCTAGCGCCTTTGTGATCACTTGTGTTTTCTAGCGGGACAGATACGTGAAAGTAACGAGTGGTCCCTTCGATTTTGTCATGTTCAATTAAAGTGGACTGTTCCAAGGCCTTGGCATAGTTCTTTCGATATTTACCTACCTTAGCTTTGACTTGGTGCGCGGTGTGTAATTTTCCATTTCTATAGATAGCGAAATCATCAGTACTGTCAAGCTGAAGATCAAAATCAAAGTCGCCATCGAGTATGAGCTTTAGGGAGTGGTAGAGTGCAACTTTCCCTTGATAAACAAAGCCGCTCCAGGAGGATATGGCGCTGGCCGGATACGTCTCTTCTTGTTGGCTCATATGAACTCCTTTCACTGGGATCTACATGATCATTCCTAATGACCGCTTTGGATCGCAAACGGAATTTGCACGACCATTGTATAACGCTGCGTTAAACTGAGTGAACTTGTGGATTGAAATTTCTATCGAAGTGAAAATAAAACCACTGTTCTAGTTTCGTCCAAACGTCTATTTATGTTTTTTTACCACTGGATTCAAGGGGTCAGGGTAGTTTATTTTTACCCAGTGAGCCCCTACGCCTGCTCTACGGCTCAAATATCGCCCTTTTATGAGCCGCAAATATGAACTTTACGACTCATCGAGTTATATGGACGGTCATAGTAAGAGAAAGAGCCTTGATTTCTGGTTCAAAATTACGCCGGTGGATCTAGTTGGTTTGCCTAGCCTCTCAAGGCCTTGAGTTCGTGGCTTTTCAGGCGAAAAAGCCATATTTCAGGCAAGCGGCAATCTCAGATTGCTCTGATGGAAGATTTCGATCGGTAGGAGTCTTTAAGAAAGGCGCAGTTTACATGCCGCGATGCCTGCCGCTCGCCTTCGTTCTCGTTGGCCGTCCCAAAACTTGGTGATTTTCGACTTCACTTCATGGGCTGCGCCGACGATGCCTTTGAATTCCGATTCGAAGTTCTGGATGATGTAGAGCCAATGTTCAGCGTCTATGCCTAAGCGGCTCATGATCGCGTGTTCAGTCTCACAGACTGAACCACGCTTGTTCTCTCGGATTTGACGGCCGGTCCACAAAGTGTAGGGAACACTTTGCACAGCCGCTAGGCTGCCCGAAGGGTGAGTCTCATGGATGAGACGATTGAGTCAACTAAATCCAGATAATCCGTCAGGCGCATTTAAATGCCTTCAGGCATGTCTTGGCGAGGATTACCAGCAAAAGGTAGTAAGCCGTAGGCTTGTTGTTGCGGGTGATTAGGTTCGCGTGCTTCTTTTGCCTGCTCCGCTCGTCTCTTAACTGACGTGTACTCTGACTCTTCAGATTCAAGGGGGCAGAGTCGTGGATTTTTATCGATCTGCTTGGCATCGACTAAACCCGGTTGTTACGCGTTTTGATGTAGCGTATCTTTCGATACACTGCGTTCGGCGTCGATGGCCGACTCTTTAAATGGATATTTATTACAGGATGTTGTGTTGTGACTATATCTCTCACAAAATATCAAACGATTACTTATGAAATCGACAAAATTCCTGCGCTAACAGGGATTGGTATCATTCTTAATACAAATCAGGGTTCTTCGACTATTCGGGAAAACAATTCGTGTCTGGCTGCCGGAGATTACCTTGTTATCGACCTCGACGCAGAGGTTGCTTCTCAATATGACTGGGGCAACATTGGCCAGGAAGCCGGGCTGGCAGCTATCAACTGTTCGGCGGCGGTGATTGCTGCCTTGGTTACGTTTGGTTCCACCGCTGCGACCCCTGTCACTGGTGGTACTAGTCTAGCGTTAACCAGCATTGGGTATGCTGCGACGGTGGCAACTGGTGCATCCTGCGCTGTTTCAGCCGTTCGTACCTATAACGCAATTACAGACCCCAAAGCTAACAAGATTTACGATAATATTCCTGCTTATCAAACAACTATGAAGGTCTTGGACGGAGTTTCATTGTTAGGAGTTGGGGCATCCGCTATTGCTATGGCTAAGGTGATGAGAATAATGGGCCGGGCAGGTATCACTCTGGGCGCAGCAAAGGCAGGCAGTGCAAGCCGACCTGCAAGGACGAGACTTGCGAGAGAAGTACTTAAATATGAGAACCCTGCCATGACTAACAGGCAGGTAAAAGAATATTTCAAGCTGGGAATGGGCCCCAAGCGAGTGACAACTAAAGCACTTACTGAAAACACCATTTTGTCTTTGAGGGATTCTCTGGCAGCCGGGTTGTCATTTCTTTCGAGTTCTCTCGATGGGCACGTGAAAAATGCCGCGATCTATATAGTTAGGCTGGAGAATTAAAGTGCTTGGTAGTGTTACTTTTGTTGTACTGGCGCTGACTATTACCCTGAGCTTGCTAGGCGTGACGTCATTATTAGACATACCGCCTTTGTTGTCAGGTTTGGTGGTACCAATATTGAATAGCGCTATTGCATTATTTTTTGGACTGGCAGCATTCAGAGGAAAGGCTTGGTCGATACAGTTAACTGTGCCATTGGCTGCCTTAGCTTTATCGCATCTGGTTAAATTCGATCTGGCACATATTGCAATATTTCTGGTTAATATCGGACTTGCGGCCTTGTCTTTCTATTTGATGCGGCGCTGTATCGCAGTGCATCGGTCGAAACACTGCGGGGATTCAAGGGGTCAGAGTCGTTGATTCTTACCCAATAAGCCGCCTACGCCTGCCTTTACGGCTCAAACACCTAACCGGACATCCACGTCAATCCACGATCTGACAACGCCTGTTTTGCTGCTCACCTGCGTTAAAAAAACACTCCCGGCTCAAATAACAACCCATACTGAGCCGCAAAACTTGCCTTTACGGCTCATATAACCAAAAATAATGAGCCGAAAATATGAAATTTGCGGCTCAATGCACGCAACAAGAAGCATCACAGCCACCCGGACAGCCCATGAACTACATCTGGCAACACAAATACTGGCCCCAGTTCAGCTACGACAGCAGTAAGCTGTCGGCTCTGGCTTACCAGTACGCCAAGCAAGCCTCCCAGCTGTCTGGCCGCTTGTCACAGACGGATGACGGTGACTCTATTGCCGCTCAGTTGGATCTGATGGTCGATGAGGCGATCAACACCAGCCTGATTGAGGGTGAGAATCTGAACCCGGCCAGTGTGCGCTCGTCATTACAGAACTACCTGAATCTGTCCCCCACTCTGATCAATGTCGCTGATGTTAAGGCAGAGGGTATGGCTGCGTTGCTTGTGGATGTACGAAAGCACTTCAATCAACCGCTCAGCAAAGAGATGCTGTTCAACTGGCACCGTATGGTGCTCGCCGGCTTTGAAGACAATATCCTGCACAGCGACCTGACGGTCGGCCAGTGGCGTGACAGCCCTGAACCGATGCAGATCGTCTCTGGGCCAGTAGGTTATGAACGTGTGCATTATGAAGCACCGGCTGCTCAGGATGTTGATGCTTTAATGGCTGAATTTCTGAGCTGGTTTAATCAACACGAGAACCAGCAAATACCTGGCGTGATCCGCGCAGGTATCGCTCATCTGTGGTTTGAGGTTATTCACCCATTTGATGACGGTAATGGCCGTATCGGCCGTGCCATCATTGAATACGCACTGGCACAAGACCTGGGCATGCCGGTCGTGCTCAGCATGTCGACGCATATCGAAAAGAACAAAAAGGAATACTATCGCCAGCTGAATACCGCCAGTTGTTGTGACGGGTCGGAACTCGAAGACCCTGCTGTGCTCGATATCACTGAGTGGCTCTGCTGGTTTATCGAAACCCTAATCGCTGCTCAACAAGAGGCCTCAGAAAAAGTAGCGACCATCTTTGAGAAAACCGCGTTCTGGCAACGACACAAGACGACAGAGTTATCAGAGCGGCAGAAGACTGCGCTAAACAAGGTATTCAAAGCTGGGAAGGATGGCTTTCCGAATGGCATCAGTGCACAACAGTACGCGGCTCTTGGCAAATGTTCTAAAGCCACCGCGACTCGCGATCTGGGCGATTTACTCGCCAAGAACTGCCTACGGTCGGAAGGGGTTGGCCGAGGACTCCGATATTTTATTGCTCTTTCACCTGACGCTTAGGCCTGACATTACCAAAGTTGTATACAATCCCGCCCAAACGGCGGCTGTTTACCTTGATTTAGCCCCTTTAACCATTAGAATTGCGGACAATCTTAAAGCTTCCGGCTCACCCTATTTCTCTAGGTATCCAGCATGACTTCATTTGACCCATCCAGCTCAATCAAGACGCTGCCAGGCACGTCTCATCGTTTCCATAGCCTGCCAGATACCGCCGAACGTTTAGGCATCAATCTGGATGAACTGCCCTTTTCTCTGCGCCCGATTCTTGAGGGTATCGCCCGTAATGTCGGTAAAAACGGCATCACGGTTGAGCAGTTGCAGGCACTGGGTAACTGGCCTTCACATCAGGGTACCGAGCCGGTAGAGATTCCGTTCACGGCGGGTCGTGTGATCATGCACGATCTGAGTGGTACGCCTGCCATCGTCGATTTCGCGGCGATGCGCTCTGCGGTTGAGCGTATGGGTCTGAACCCTTCTATTATTGAGCCGCTGGTGCGTGCGGATCTGGTGATCGACCACACGGTGACGATGGATAACACCGGTAGCCCGGCGTCGCTGCGCATCAACAGCGAGCTGGAAGCGGCGCGTAACAAAGAGCGCTATGGCTTCCTTAAGTGGGGTGCGCAGGCGTTTAACACGATTCGTATTATTCCGCCTCAGACGGGCATCGTGCATCAGGTGAACCTGGAGTATCTGGCTCAGGGCTACTTAACACAGGTGAATGGGGACCAGGATGAACTGATGATCCCGGATACCCTGATTGGTATGGACAGCCACACGCCTATGGCCAATGCGCTGGGTATTGTTGGTTGGGGTGTCGGTGGTATTGAAGCTGGTGCGTCTATGCTGGGTCAGCCGATGGAAATGCTTGCTCCAGAAGTAATCGGTGTTGAGCTGACGGGCGCGCTGAAAGAAGGCGTGACCGCGACCGACCTGGTACTGACCATCACCGAAATGCTGCGTAAATACCCACGCGGTGTTGTCGGCAAATTCGTTGAATACGTCGGTGAAGGCAGCGCGAACCTGTCTCTGCCTGACCGTGCGACCATCGCTAACATGTCGCCAGAATACGGCGCGACCATGGGCTTCTTCCCGTTTGACGAAATCGCCGCTGATTATATGAAAGCTACTGGTAGAGATGGCGACCTGCCGCTGGCGTATTACCAGGCGCAGAACATGGCGTGGAAAGCGGGCCAGAAACTGCCGCGCTACACTGACCTGTTGCATCTGGACCTGTCTACCGTTGAGCCGTCTGTCGCGGGCCCTAAAAAGCCACAAGACAGACTGCCGCTGGGTGATATCGGCAAGGTATTCCAGCAAACCGCTACAGCGGGCGATCGTACCCCTGAAGAAGTGAAAGTCACGCCTGTTAAGGCCGATGAGAACGGTATCTTCCAGTCACTGCCAGAGCGCACCTTAAAAGACGGCGACATCGTTATCGCGGCGATTACCGCCTGTACCAACACTTCTAACCCTGGCCTGCTGATTGCCGCAGGTCTGCTGGCGAAGAAAGCCAACGAGCTGGGCCTGAAGGTGCCAGACGGAGTTAAGACGTCAATGGCACCGGGTTCACCGGTTGCGACTGACTTCCTGACCAAGGCTGGGCTGCAGGAGCATCTGGATGCGCTGGGCTTTAACACCGCAGGCTACGGCTGTACGACCTGTGTGGGTAACTCTGGCCCGCTGGCGCCGAGCATTGAAGCGGCGTTGCGTGACCACGACATCATTGTGTCGTCTGTGTTGTCGGGTAACCGTAACTTCGAAGGCCGTGTGCACCCGGATGTCGACACTAACTTCCTGATGTCGCCGCCGCTGGTGATTGCCATGGCGATTGCTGGCAACGTGAATATCGACGTAACCAAAGAGCCACTGGGCCAAGACGCTCAGGGCAATGATGTGTTCCTGAAAGACATCTGGCCAAGCAACGCGGAAATCACGCAAACCATGCACGAGTGCATGGACCCGACCGCCTTCCGCGAAACCTATGAAAACTCCATGGGTGGCCCGGAAACCTGGCAGAAGCTGGAATCCCCGACTGGCCCTGTGTATCAGTGGGATGAGAAGTCGAGCTACATTCAGGAAATCTCATTCTTCGATGGCTTCGCCCTGGAAACCCCAGCGGATTCACTGAACAACATCAGCGACGCACGTATGCTGGTGATGTGTGATGACAACACCACCACCGACCACATCTCACCTGTGAGCCGTATCCGCCCTGACTCTCCTCCGGGCGAGTACCTGATGTCGATCGGTGTCGATGCTAACGACCTGACCTCTTTGGGGGCTCGTCGTGGTAACCACCATGTGATGCTACGCAGTATCTTCGGCAACGTTAAAGCCCGGAACCTGATGCTACCGGGCACTACTGGTGCGGTGACGAACTACTACAACGCCAATGGCGATGCCGAGAAGATGTCGATCTACGACGCGGCTTCCCGCTACCAGCAGGAAGGCACACCATCGGTGGTATTCGGCGGTAAGCTGTACGGTACTGGTTCATCACGAGACTGGGCTGCCAAAGGCCCTGCTCTGCTGGGTGTAAAAGCCATCATTGCTGAAAGCTTTGAGCGTATTCATAAATCCAACCTGGTCGGCATGGGCGTACTGCCACTGCAGTTGCCTGAAGGCGTGACACTGGGCTCTCTGAACCTGGATGGCTCTGAAACCTTCGATCTGGCGGGCATTGATGCCCTGCAGCCACGCGGTTCTGTAACGCTGACCATTAAGCGCAAAGACGGCTCAACCGAACAGCATGAACTGCGGTCTCGTGTTGATACCTCGTCTGAGCTTGAGCAGATCCGCCACAAGGGCATTCTGCCGATGGTGTTGCGCGATATTATTGCAGCTAATAGCTGAGCTGACTTTTCATCTGAAAGCTGACACATAAAAAACCCGGCAATTGCCGGGTTTTTTTATGTTTGCTCGTTCTATGTCGTCAATCGACTCAGAACATGAAAGCAAGACCCGCTGAGGCAAAATCAACATCCGCTTTTACGTTATCTTCGTCAAAATCAGCGCGCTCATATTCAAGGCGCAGGTTCAGGTTATCCAGCAGCGCGATGGATGTACCCACACCGTAGAACATGGCTGTACCTTCACGCTCATCGCTGTAGCCCAGTGGACCTTTTACATCAGCATCCCACCAGAACTGACCACCTTTAACAAATACACGAGTGTGATCGCCAGCAGGAAGACCCAGCATCAGTGACGCCGTTAAACCGCTTGGGTCAAACTGGAAGCTGCCTTCTTTATATTCACCCAGATTCAGGTACTGACCCTCAATACCCACGTAATCGTTCAGCCACACACCGGCAAAGCCTTTCCAGCTGGTGCGGTCGTCGTCAAATTCGTCTGCATCACCCAGCTCTTCGACTTCTTCACCACCGATAGAGAGGTTTTCCAGTTTGCTGTAACTGATTGAACCACCGACGAATGCATCTGCATCATATTCACCTTCTGCCATTGCTGGTGTGCCATACATAGCAGCAGTAAGAAGTGCAGTCGTTGCTGGGATAGTTAGCTTTTTCATATTTGACTCCTTGCCTCATGAACGAGGTCATTAAACATGTGAAAGTGTGAGGCTTGGGAGGAAAGTTCGTTCACTGAAACAACGCAACGGATTGTTTCAGGAACTTTCTGCATTTTGACTTCGGGTCAGGCTGGGCCTATGCTCAGCGGCTGTTTTCACTTTTAAAATAAGAAAAATATGCGCTTAAAAAATTATTTCGTCCTTGGATCTGCACTGCTTTTTTCGGGTTTTTCTGCAGCCGACGTCTGTCAGATTGAAGTCCCGTCGACTGAAAATTATTCAGAAGCAGCGTATTTTTACCCCTGTGATGCAGACACTCCTCTCCCTGCCATTACGCTGACGGGTGGTTATTCGAATACCTATCACAAACTGCAATGGATGGCGGAGGCGATCGCCAACTCGGGGTATGTGGTTCTGGCGATGACCCCGACAGATAAGTACGGAAAAGTTGAGCAATGGCGCGATGCGCACCTCAGAGGTCAGAAAACGCTGGTAGCCACCACTAAAGAAGAAGGCTCCCCACTTAAGAGCCTGATTGATACCAACCTTCGTGGAATCGCCGGGTTTTCGATGGGCGGTGGCGGTACCCTGCTCGCAGGGAGCATTCTGAAAGATGACGTTAAAGCCCTCGCCGCGTTTGCGCCGTTTTTGCTGAAAGAACAACGAAACGTATCCCCTACCGCACCGACTATGATCCTGGCTGGTGCTAAGGACTTACTGGTAACGAATGAATCTATCGAGGAAATTTACCAGCACGTTGAAGCTTCCACGGATCAGCGTTTTATTGCTGTGTATGAGAATGGCCGTCACCAGCAGTGGTACCGACCAGAGATCACCACAAACCGTGACAGCTACATCGAGTTGACGCTCGCCTGGCTGGATTACCACCTGAAAGAAAGCAGTTCAGCGGCAAAGGTATTAAGCGAAGCTGAAAGGCAATCACCTGACCGTTTCACCCGGATCAATCACGAGCTTTGAGGTTCAGGTACCTTAAATGGACACGAATAGGACATTTCGTTCCACCTGTGAACGTTTGTAAAATTAGTGCGTGAAAGGCTCAATCAGCTTGGTACCCTGTACTCACTAAGAATAAAAACAACACAGGTGAATATATGTCTGTTTCATTCAAGTCCACGCTCCGCTTTCTTCCACTCGCTGCTTCTGTCGCTCTGGCAGGCTGCTTCGGTGGTGGAGATCCAGATCCGGCCCCAGAAGGCCAGGCTCTGACTAACCCAGGTGATTATGAAATCTGTTCTTACGAGAACAACCTGGACAATAGCCGTTACTCATCTGCGCGAATGACTTACCCATGTGATCTGAGTGCAGGCCCATTCCCGGCGACAACTCTGACGGGTGGTTTCACCAATAAAAAAGAGCAGATGGAGTGGTTGTCTGAGCACCTGACAAGCCACGGCTATGTCGTGCTGACTATGACTCCGACCAACCGCTATGGCCAGCCTCCAGTATGGCGCAGTGCTCAGATTGGTGGTTTCGCAGAACTGGAAGACGAAAACAACCGCGCAGGCAGCCCTCTGCAGGGCAAGATTAACCTCGACAAGCGCAACATCATGGGCTTTTCGATGGGCGGCGGCGGCGTACTGCTTGCAGCGGCAGATATGGGTGAAGCTCCGGCCAGCGTTATTGCACTCGCACCGTGGCTGGGTGACAACAACGTCTACTACAACGGCATTAAAGCACCAACCATGATGCTGGGTAGTGAAGATGACGAACTTGCCTACTACACCGAAGATTTCTACGCTCAGCTACCAAGTAATATTGAGCGTGGCCTGGCCATGTTCGCAGGTCGTAGCCATTACGACTGGTATGGCAACGGTGACCAGGATGCAAAAGCAGAATTCCGTACACTTGTAACGGCATTCCTCGAAGTACAACTGAAAGACAATGACTCGGCATACAGCTACTTCGAAGGTGCTGAACACGACGAGCACGTCTCAGACGGTTGGTTCTCGGCCTTTGATTATCAGAAGTAACACGCACGCTTCTACTCTTTAAGCCCGCTTACTGCGGGCTTTTTTGTGCCTGCTCACTTCAATCGTTAAATCTGGCCATTGTTAGGACACTCGCTTCCAACTCAATCTTAGTGGCCATATATGACAAGACTGGTTCATACAGCTTGGTATTCTGGATGGGTTCCTTACAAAAATAACTAAAGGTTAACGACATGTCTGTATCTCTGAAAAGCGTATTCCGCGCTCTTCCACTTGCGGCTTCGGTTGCTCTCGTTGGCTGTTTCGGCGGCGGTGATCCTGATCCTTCCCCAGAAGGCCAGGCTCTGGGTGTGCCGGGAGACTTTGAGATCTGCTCTTATGAATCAAATCTCGAGAATGACGGCTACGCGTCAGCGCGTATGACCTACCCATGTGACCTCAGTGGCGGACCAATCCCTGCGACCACACTGACCGGCGGCTTCACTAATACAAAAGAACAAATGGAGTGGCTGGCTGAACACCTGTCATCACACGGCTATGCCGTTCTCACCATGACACCTAACAACACCCTGGGTGTTCCGCCAGGCTGGCGCGATGCTCAGTTCGGCGGCTTCGCTGAATTTGAAGACGAGAACTCACGCTCAGGCAGCCCACTGCAAGGCAAAATCGACCTCAGTAAGCGTAACCTGATGGGCTTCTCCATGGGTGGTGGCGGCGTTATCCTCGCAGCTGAAGAAATGGTCGACCAGCACACCAGCGCGATTGCACTAGCTCCTTGGTTAGGTGCTTACAGTGTTGATTTCGAAGCGATCGAGTCTCCTATCCTGATGCTGGGCAGTGAGTTCGACGAACTGGCCTACGCCACTGAACGCTACTATTCTGAGCTTTCACCTAATACAGAACGCGGTCTTGCTATGTATGCAGGCGGTAGCCACTTCCACTGGTTTGGGAACGGAGAAACGGAATATAAGAAGAAGTTCCGTACGCTGGTTACTGCATTCCTGGAAGTTCAGCTGAAGGGTGACACCAGCGCTTACAGCTACTTTGATGGCGCTGAGCACGAAGAACACGTAGAAGAAGGCTGGTTCTCAGCCTACGACTACCAGAAGTAAGTCGACATTACGTGAACACAAAGAAGCCCGCTTAAACGCGGGCTTCTTTGTGATTTGGCCTGACGTCGAACTGGTGGTATTTTCGGTACACCAAATTTCCGCACGACAGGATGTTTTAATGTCTGACCAACAGACGCCCAACGGCACACCCGATCCTCGTGATCACTCTCAGTTCAGCCTTCTTAAGAGCCGACGCTTTGCGCCCTTCTTCTTTACTCAGTTTCTAGGCGCCTTTAACGATAACGTCTACAAAAACTCGCTAATGGCGATGATCACCTTCGGTCTGCTTTCCAGCACGATGGACCTGAGCCTGATGAACAATTTGGGGGCGATGCTGTTTATTCTTCCCTTTTTCTTATTCTCGGCACTGGCTGGTCAGCTTTCTGATAAATACGAAAAATCTTACCTGATACGACGTATTAAGTTACTTGAGATCGTCATCATGGTGCTCGGCGCCTGTGCCTTTTACTTCGGTGCCACCGCGGGGTTGATGTGTCTGCTTTTTCTGATGGGGACACAGTCTGCGTTTTTTGGGCCAGTAAAATACAGCATCATTCCTCAGCACCTGGATAACCACGAACTCGTTGGTGGTAACGCTCTGGTTGAGATGGGGACTTTCCTTGCCATTCTGACTGGTACGCTGATCGCCAGTGTGATCGCCACCCGCGAAGACGGAGTGATATGGGTCAGCGCTGTGATTATCAGTGTGTCTTGCCTTGGGTATCTTGTCAGCCGTCAGATTCCGTCTGCCCCCCCTGCCAACCCGACACAGAAAGTTCGCTTCAACCCGGTGACTGAAACCTGGCGTACGCTGGGTTACGCCCGCCAGACAAAAAGTATCTTTCTGGCTGTGCTCGCTATCTCCTGGTTCTGGTTTCTGGGCGCTGCCTACCTGACCCAGATCTACGGCTTCGCTAAAGACTTCCTAGGCGGAGATCAAAGTGTCGTCATGGTTTTATTGGCGACCTTCTCTATTGGTATCGCATTGGGCTCGCTGCTATGTGAGCGTCTGTCAGGGCATAAAGTAGAACTCGGCCTCGTACCTCTCGGTTCGATTGGTCTGACCATATTTGGTATCGACTTATTCCTGCAGGACTTACCCGCCATTGGCACCGAACTGATTAACGCTGGGGAGTTTTTAAGCTCACCGTGGAACCTTCGTATCGTCTTTGACTTTCTGATGATCGGTGTCTTTGGCGGTTTCTACATCGTTCCTCTGTACGCTATGGTTCAGGCACGCTCTGAACCTCAGCACCGATCTCAGGTGATCGCCGCAATCAACATTATGAATGCTCTGTTTATGGTCGCGTCAGCCATTACAGGGATTATTGTTCTGGGCGTACTAGACCTCTCAATACCACAGTTCTTTATGATCCTCGCGATCCTGAATGCGCTGGTTTCTATCTATATTTATCGTACGATCCCTGAATTTGCGATGCGCTTTATCATCTGGGTGCTTACGCACACCATGTACCGGGTAAACCACATTAACCTGCATAAAATTCCGGATGAAGGCGCCTGTGTGCTCGTGTGCAACCATGTGTCATTCGTAGATGCTCTGTTAATTGGAGGCGCGTGCCGCCGCCCGGTTCGCTTCGTTACCTTTAAGCCCATCTACAACATGCCGGTGCTGAACTTCATCTTCCGCACGGCGAAAGCGATCCCGATCGACAGTAAAAAAGCCGACCCTGAAGGGTATGAAAAAGCATTCGAGAGAATCGCTGAAGAACTTCGAGCTGGCGAAGTGGTGTGTATTTTCCCGGAAGGAAAGCTCACAACAACCGGTGAAATAGACGAGTTTAAAAATGGCATCAGCCGGATACTCGATGAAACGCCGGTCCCAGTCATACCAATGGCACTGCGCGGGCTGTGGGGAAGTTTCTTCAGCCATAAAGACCGCCCTGCCCTTACACGATTACCGCAACGGTTCTGGTCGAAAATCGATATGGTAGTCGGCGATACCGTGCCGCCAGAAGATGCAAGCCCAGGCTACTTAAAAGAGAAAGTCGCCGAATTACGAGGCGATAGGCAGTAATAACACCGCAAATAAAAACGGGCGCTTACTATAAGCGCCCGTTTTTAATCGTGATTGCTAAACCGTCAGATTATTCCGCCGGTTTTGCTTTCTCACGCAGTTTGATATGCAGATCACGCAGTTGCGTGTTGCTGACTTCACCCGGAGCCTGTGTCATTACACACGCAGCCGACTGAGTTTTCGGGAAGGCAATCACTTCACGGATGCTGGTTGCGCCAGTCAGCAGCATGATCAGACGATCCAGGCCGAATGCCAGACCACCGTGTGGTGGCGCACCGAATTTCAGAGCGTCGAGCAGGAAGCCGAACTTCTCACGTTGCTCTTCTTCTGAGATGCCCAGCACTTTAAATACGGTCTGCTGCATCGCTTCGTCGTGAATACGGATAGAACCGCCACCCAGTTCGCAACCGTTCAGTACCATATCGTAAGCGCGTGACAGCGCTTCCAGAGGTGCTTTTTCCAGCTCTTCTGGTGAACAGCTTGGTGCAGTGAATGGGTGGTGTAGCGCGGTCATTGAACCGTCGTCGTTCTCTTCGAACATTGGGAAGTCAATAACCCACAGAGCAGCCCACTCTTTGGTGTACATGTTCAGGTCTTCACCCAACTTGCAACGCAGTGCGCCAAGGGCTTCGTTCACGACCTTAGTTTTGTCTGCACCGAAGAACACGATGTCGCCGTTCTTAGCGTCCAGCTTCTCCATGATCTTCATGGTGTTGTCGTCACCAATGAACTTGATGATCGGAGACTGAAGACCTTCTACGCCTTTCTCGATTTCGTTGACCTTGATCCAGGCCAGACCTTTCGCACCGTAAATACCAACGAACTTGGTGTATTCGTCGATCTGCTTACGAGACAGCTCAGCACCACCTGGTACTTTCAACGCTGCAACGCGGCACTTAGGATCTTTCGCGGGCGCTGCGAATACTTTGAAGTCGATGTCCTGCAGGAATTCTTCAACATCAACCAGCTCCATCGGAATACGCAGGTCTGGCTTATCAGAACCGTATTTGTTCATCGCTTCGGAGAACGGCATGCGTGGGAAATCACCCAGGTCGACGCTCAGCTCTTTCGCGAAGATGTCTTTGATCATGCCCTGAACCATACCCATGATTTCGTCTTCATTAATGAAAGACGCTTCGATATCGATCTGGGTGAATTCTGGCTGGCGGTCAGCACGCAGATCTTCGTCACGGAAGCACTTAGCGATTTGGTAGTAACGGTCAAAACCAGAAACCATCAGCAGCTGCTTGAACAGCTGTGGTGACTGCGGCAATGCGAAGAACGATCCTTCGTGAGTACGGCTAGGTACCAGGTAGTCACGCGCACCTTCTGGGGTTGCACGGGTCAGGATCGGTGTTTCGATATCGAGGAAGCCATTGTCTTCCAGGAAACGACGGGCCGCAGAGGTTACTTTTGAGCGGAAGCGCAGCTTGTCCTGCATTTCAGGGCGACGCATATCCATGTAACGGTACTTCAGGCGAACGTCTTCACCCACGTCGGTGTAACCGTCGAGTGGGAATGGAGGCGTCGCTGCCTTGTTCAGAACGTTGATCTCTTTACCCAGCACTTCGATCATGCCGGTTTTCATGTTCTCGTTGGTGGTGCCTTCAGGGCGGCCACGAACACGACCGGTAATCTGAACAACGAACTCTGAGCGAACACTGTCAGCGGTGTTGAATGCATCAACGGTATCCGGGTCGAAAACGACCTGTACCAGACCTTCACGGTCACGTACGTCGAGGAAGATGACGCCACCGTGGTCACGGCGACGATGTACCCAACCGCAGAAGGTTACGGTCTGATCAATCAGTGTTTCGTTGATATCACCACAGTAATGTGTGCGCATCGTTCGGTCCTAAGTCAGTCTGGGAGGCCGCTGAACGCCCTTCCCTGTCATCGAAATCCGCCTGGCGCGGTGGAGTTCCGCCGGCAAGTCAGTAAAAGCCGCGCATTATAGCGGATCTGACCAGCCGCGTTAACCGTCTGGATAGGGTCGTAAGGGTACTATTTCACTGTTCCATGACACTTTCACACCTTGAGATAGCATGGGCACACAGTAAGCTTTGCAGCCATACAGAAATAACAATCAACAGAAGGTATTCGAGCTATGCAGTCTTATTCAGAGAAAGTCGTTGTTGTCACCGGCGCAGCGTCCGGCATCGGCCGCGCACTCGCTCAACAGCTCAGCATGCAGGGCGCTAATCTCGCTCTGTCGGACGTTAATATGGAAGCTCTGGAAGAGACCGCATCTATCCTGCGTGGTACTGGCAAAGTCACCCTGCAGAAACTCGACGTTGCAGATCGTGGTGCATGGGAAGCCTATGCAGAACAGGTAAAAGCGGACCATGGTCAAGTCGATATGATCATTAACAACGCAGGTGTTGCTCTGTCTGAAACAGTCGAACGTATGAGCTATGAAGACATGGAGTGGATCGTCAACATCAACTTCTGGGGTGTCGTCTACGGTACCAAGTCGTTCCTGCCGTTGCTGAAAGAACGTCCTGAGTCTGCCATCGTCAATGTTTCAAGCATCTTCGGCATCATTGCCTTACCGACGCAAGCGGCATACAACGCCACTAAATTTGCAGTTCGCGGCTTTACTGAGTCACTGCGTCAGGAGCTGAAGGGCACCAACGTCTTTGTGACCACCGTTCACCCGGGTGGCATCAAGACCAATATCGTTCGCAATGGTCGTATGAAAACCAGTATGACTGGCGACAACCAGACGCTGGAGCAGCAAGCGAAACACTTCGAAAAAATTGCTAAAACAACCCCAGCGCAAGCCGCTGACACCATTTTGGAAGGCGTTAAAGGCGGTAAACGCCGCATTCTGATCGGTAGTGACGCTCGCCTGATGGATCGCATCCAACGCCTGTTCCCAGTGCGCTACTCTGACATCTTTGGCTGGGCGTTGAAAAAATTAGGCTGATTTCGTGATCTATGCCTAAAAAACAGGGGTTAGCGGGTTGCTAACCCTTTTTTTTTGCTTAAGAATCGAAGAGCCTGTTAGCACTCATCTCTCTACGCATTTCGGGCAGCCGCTTACTCAAGAAAAGGAAAAACCACTATGGCAGCAAAGAAACCAACGACGGCTAAAGCCGCACCGGCCCGTAAAATTACAGCCGTTCGTGAAAAATTCACCAAAACTCAGATTCTGAACGAAATTGCAGAGAACACCGGCCTGTCTAAGAAAGAAGTCAGCGCCGTGCTTGATGAACTGGGTATCGTAATCGAGCGCCACGTTAAGAAGCGTGCCGTTGGTGAGTTCACCCTGCCTGGTCTGCTGAAAATAAAAACAGTTAAGAAACCAGCGCAGAAAGCGCGTAAAAACGTGCCAAACCCGTTCCGCCCAGGCGAGACGATGGATGTTGCAGCTAAGCCTGCTTCCACCAAGGTTAAAGTTCTGCCGCTGAAGAAGCTGAAGGATATGGCTCTTTAAGTCACATCTTCGCAGAGAGGGCTTCGGCCCTCTTTTGTTATGCCCGACATCCCTCTCAAAAACCTGCTGACCGAAATTCGCAACTGCGACTTATGCGCCCATGATTTACCACTAGGAGCAAATCCGGTCATTCAAGTCGCCAGTACTGCAAAGATATTAATTATTGGCCAGGCACCTGGCACACGTGTTCACGAAACTGGCATTCCATGGAATGATCCGAGCGGCAATAAACTGCGCCAGTGGTTACAGCTCTCCGATGATGAATTCTATGACGAGAACAAAATAGCCATTATGCCGATGGGGCTATGTTATCCGGGTAAAGGAAAGTCGGGCGATCTGCCCCCAAGAAAGGAATGCGCTCCGCAATGGCATCAGAAGGTATTTGAGCATCTGCCAGATCTGAGGCTAATTCTGCTGATCGGCCAGTACGCACAGAAATCGTATTTGAACGACGGCTACAAAACACTGACCGAGCGCGTTATGCACGCGACAGAAGCCAAAGCGCCCTTTTTTCCGCTCCCGCATCCGTCACCCAGAAACCAAATCTGGTTAAAGAAAAACCCCTGGTTTGAAAGCAAGGTACTGCCGGAATTGCGTAAAAAAGTACACGATGCTCTTAAAGACTGAGCGCCAAAAAAGCCTCACCACTGATCACGCAATTTCCGCAATGCTTTGAACACATCGCGATCACTTAACCCCAGATGCGGAAACTCCGCCTTTAAACCATCAATGACCGCTGGATGATGTAATCTCAAAAACGGATTATATAAACGCTCCTGCCCCATGGTCATAACAGGCATATCGTTAGGTTCCGTCTCTGCAACCGACGCCTGCCAATCACT
>NZ_DFQB01000014.1:0-2845 GCF_002377545.1 Thalassolituus sp. UBA3500
CGAAGATGCTTCGCTCCTACAATTGAAAAACCCGCTCCGTGCGGGCTTTTTTGAACTTCGAATAAGCCCGTCTGGCTTATTTCTCTAAGCGTGTTGACACGTCGCCTGACTCCCCCTACAATTCGCGTCCCCTATTATCTGGGGAAACCGCAAGCTCAAGCACATTAACTGGAGTTTGGTATGCAAAACCAACGAATCCGTATCCGTCTGAAGGCGTTCGACCATCGCCTGATCGATACTTCGACTCAGGAAATCGTCGATACGGCTAAGCGCACGGGCGCTCAGGTACGTGGTCCTATTCCACTGCCGACTCGTAAAGAGCGTTATACCGTTCTGGTTTCACCGCACGTTAACAAAGACGCGCGTGACCAGTACGAGATCCGTACGCACAAGCGCATGCTCGACATTGTTGAGCCTACAGAAAAAACTGTAGATGCGCTGATGAAACTTGATCTGGCTGCCGGTGTGGAAGTTCAGATCAGCCTCGGCTAATCCGTAAGGATTTGTCCTAAGGCTCTGTGTAACGCCCGTAATCTTTAATGAAACAAGGGCGGCCATAGCGGGTATCAGCCCCGTACACGAGAGGAAAACAACATGGCAATTGGTATTGTCGGTAAAAAAGCGGGTATGACCCGTGTATTTACTGAAGCAGGTCAATCTGTCGCTGTAACTGTACTGCAGGTGGCGCCTAACCGCGTTACTCAGGTGAAAACACCTGAAACTGATGGCTACAGTGCTGTTCAGATTGCATTTGGCGAGAAGAAAGCGTCTCGCGTATCTAAGCCTCAAGCTGGCCAGTTTGCGAAAGCAAACGTTGAAGCTGGTAAGGGTCTTATTGAGTTCCGTACTGAGGAAGGTTTTGAACTGGGTCAGGAATTGACCGTTGAACAGTTTGAGGTCGGTCAGAAAGTCGATGTGACTGGTTCGACCAAAGGTAAAGGTTTCCAGGGTGGTGTTAAGCGCTGGAACTTCTCTACCCAGGACGCAACTCACGGTAACTCACTGTCTCACCGTGCGCCTGGCTCTATTGGCCAGTGTCAGACCCCAGGTCGCGTATGGAAAGGCAAAAAGATGGCAGGCCACATGGGTGCTGAGAAGCAGACTACCCAGATGCTGGAAATTGTTCAGGTAGACGCCGAGAACAACCTGCTGTTGATCAAAGGTGCTGTGCCAGGTGCGACTGGTTCCGAAGTAATTGTTAAACCAGCTGTAAAGGCTAAGGGGTAAGCAATGGAACTGAAAACAAATACTGGTGCAGCTGTAGCAGTCTCTGACGCTACCTTTGCTCGCGAATTTAACGAATCTCTGGTTCATCAGATTGTTACTGCATACCTTGCAGGCGGTCGCCAGGGTACTAAAGCTCAGAAAACCCGTTCTGAAGTAGCCGGTGGTGGTAAGAAGCCTTGGCGTCAGAAGGGTACTGGTCGTGCACGTGCTGGTACTGCAAGCTCTCCTATCTGGCGTTCAGGTGGTGTGACGTTTGCTGCTAAGCCACGTAACTACGAGCAGAAAGTAAACAAGAAGATGTATCGCGCTGCGATGCAGTCAATTCTGTCTGAGCTGGTTCGTCAGGAACGTCTGGTTGTAGCGGACGACTTCAAAGTTGACACTCACAAAACCAAAGATTTTGTGAAAAAGCTGAACGCGCTTGAGCTGAATAACGTTCTGATCGTGTCTGATGATGTCGATGAAAAGCTCTACCTGGCTTCACGCAATGTTCCACACGTTGGCGTGACCGAAGCAAGCAGTGTTGATCCAGTCAGCCTGATCGCTTTCGATAAGATCCTGGTAACCGTGCAGGCCCTTAAGAAACTTGAGGAGGCTTACGCATGAACCGTGAACGTATCTACAAAGTACTGGTAGCTCCTCATATTTCTGAGAAAGCAACCATCCTGGCAGACAAAGCTGGTCAGTACGTGTTCCGTGTAGCACCTGACGCAACTAAGCCAGAGATTAAAAAAGCTGTTGAAGCTCTGTTCGAAGTGAAAGTTCAGTCCGTACAGACCGTCAACATCAAAGGTAAGACCAAGCGTACCGCTCGCGGTATGGGTAAGCGTAACGACATCCGCAAAGCGTATGTTCGTCTCGTGCCTGGTCAAGACATCGACTTCGCTGACGCGGAATAAGAGGAGCTTAAGTCATGGCATTGGTGAAAACTAAACCGACTTCAGCTGGCCGTCGTCATCTGGTTAAAGTCGTAAACAGCGAACTGCACAAAGGTAAGCCTTTTGCTGGTCTGCTGGAGAAGAAGTCCAAGACTGGTGGTCGTAACAACAACGGCCGTATTACTACCCGTCACATTGGCGGTGGTCACAAGCACCACTACCGTATCGTTGACTTCAAACGTAACAAAGATGGTGTTCCTGCTGTTGTTGAGCGTCTGGAATACGATCCGAACCGTAGCGCAAACATCGCACTGCTGAAGTACGCAGACGGTGAGCGTCGCTACATCCTTGCACCTAAAGGTCTGACTGCAGGTGATGAGGTTGTTTCAGGTGAATATGCGCCTATTAAACCAGGTAGCGCTATGCCACTGCGCAACATTCCGGTGGGTAGTACTGTTCACAACGTTGAGTTGAAGCCAGGTAAAGGCGGCCAGATGGCTCGTTCTGCCGGTGCATCTGCTCAGCTGGTTGCCCGTGAAGGTACCTACTGCACACTGCGTCTTCGTTCAGGCGAAATGCGTAAAGTGCTGTCAGATTGCCGTGCAACACTGGGTGAAGTTGGTAACTCTGAACATTCTCTGCGTGAGTTGGGTAAAGCTGGTGCTTCCCGCTGGCGTGGTATCCGTCCGACCGTCCGCGGTGTGGTAATGAACCCTGTCGATCACCCACACGGTGGTGGT
>NZ_DFQB01000014.1:3133-38510 GCF_002377545.1 Thalassolituus sp. UBA3500
GTCGATCACCCACACGGTGGTGGTGAGGGTCGTACCTCTGGTGGTCGTCATCCGGTTACTCCTTGGGGTGTTCCGACTAAGGGTTACAAGACTCGTAAGAATAAGCGTACCGACAAACTGATCGTACGCCGTCGTTCTGCGAAATAAATAGAGAGGATTGAACTGTGCCACGTTCATTGAAAAAAGGTCCATTTATCGACCACCACTTGATGAAAAAGGTAGAGACCGCTCTTGAGGCTAACGACAAGCGTCCGATCAAGACATGGTCTCGCCGTTCTACGATCTTCCCGGATTTCGTAGGACTGACGATCGCCGTCCATAACGGCAAACAACACGTGCCTGTTTTCGTAACTGAAGACATGGTTGGTCATAAACTCGGCGAATTCGCGTTGACCCGTACCTACAAGGGTCACATTGCGGATAAGAAAGCCAAACGTTAAGGGGTGAATAGATATGTCTGAAGTAGCCGCTGTATTACGTGGTGCTCGATTGTCTGCACAGAAAGGTCGCCTGGTTGTTGACAGCATCCGCGGTAAAAAGGTTGCCGAAGCACTCGATATCCTGAGCTTCAGCACCACTAAGGGTGCGGACCTGGTTAAGAAAGTGCTGGAGTCTGCCATCGCCAATGCTGAGCACAATAACGGTGCTGACGTCGATGAGCTGCGTGTTTCCACCGCATTCGTTGATGAAGGTATGACTATGAAGCGTATCCGTCCACGTGCTAAAGGCCGTGCGGACCGTATCTTCAAACGTACCTGTCACATCACTGTGAAAGTTTCAGAATAAGGAGTTGGTCAGATGGGTCAAAAAGTTCATCCAACCGGTATCCGTTTAGGTATCACTAAAGACCATAATTCGGTCTGGTATGCCGGTAAGGATAAGTACGCCGACAACCTGCTGGCTGACATCGCTGTTCGTTCTTTGATCGAAAAGCGTCTTGAAAAAGCATCAGTGAGCAAGGTCGTTATTGAGCGTCCAGCGCAAAACGCCAAAGTTACCATCCACACTGCCCGTCCAGGCATCGTGATTGGTAAAAAAGGTGAAGACGTAGAAGTTCTGCGTAGAGATGTCAGTGAATTGATGGGTATCCCGGTACACATCAACATTGAAGAAGTTCGTAAACCGGATCTGGATGCCAAACTGGTAGCACAGAGCGTTGCAAACCAGCTTGAGCGTCGTGTGATGTTCCGTCGTGCTATGAAGCGCGCGGTACAGAATGCAATGCGTGGCGGTGCGCAAGGTATCAAGATCCAGGTGGGTGGTCGTCTGGGTGGTGCGGAAATCGCTCGTTCTGAGTGGTATCGCGAAGGTCGTGTTCCACTGCACACATTGCGTGCAGATATCGATTACGCGACTTACGAAGCACACACTACTTACGGTGTTATTGGCGTGAAAGTCTGGATCTTCAAAGGTGAGATTCTGGGCGGTATCGAAGAAGTTCGTGAGCGCGCTAAGAACCAGGGTAAGAAGAAAGGCCGTTCATAAGGGGATTGAGTAATGTTGTTACCAAAACGTACCAAGTTCCGTAAAGTCCAGACCGGCCGTAACCGTGGTCTTGCCATTCGTGGCTCCAAGGTTAGCTTTGGTGAGTACGCACTGAAAGCTACTGGCCGTGGTCGTATGACTTCACGTCAGATCGAGGCAGCGCGTCGTGCGATGACTCGTAAAATTAAACGTGGTGGTAAAATCTGGATCCGCGTTTTCCCGGACAAGCCGATCACTGCGAAGCCTCTTGAGGTTCGTCAGGGTAAAGGTAAGGGTAACGTTGAATACTGGGTTTGCCAGATTCAGCCAGGTAAAGTCCTGTATGAGATGGAAGGTGTGTCGGAAGAACTCGCACGTGAAGCCTTCGCTCTGGCTGCCGCCAAACTGCCATTTGAAACACAGTTTGTTAAACGGACGGTGCTGTGATGAAAGCAAGTGAACTGAAAGAAAAGTCAGTAGCTGAGCTGCAATCTCAGCTTGAAGAACTGTTGGGCGAGCAATTCAAACTGCGCATGAGCAAAGCGACCAACCAGCTGGGTCAGACCCACCTGTTGCGCGAAACTCGTCGTGATATTGCCCGTGTAAAAACCGTGTTGGCCAGTAAGGCAGGTGAATGACCATGACTGAGAACACAAAAACTGCCCGCACACTGAGCGGCCGCGTTGTCAGCAACAAGATGGACAAGTCCGTGACTGTGCTGGTTGAACGCTTCGTGAAGCACCCGATCTATAAAAAGTTCGTTAAGCGCTCCACGAAAGTAATGGCACACGATGCCAATAACGAGTGTCAGATTGGCGACACCGTTACAGTAAAAGAGTCGCGTCCTATGTCTAAAAATAAGACTTGGGCGCTGGTATCAATCGACGAGCGCGCCGCCAAGGTTTAATACCGGGCGCACGTAGTTAGGAGCGATAGGCATGATCCAGACACAAACCATGCTTGACGTTGCCGACAACAGCGGCGCGAAGCGTGTTCAGTGCATTAAAGTACTGGGCGGCTCTCATCGTCGTTATGCCGGCATCGGTGACCTGATCAAGGTATCCGTGAAGGAAGCAATTCCACGCGGTAAAGTTAAAAAAGGCCAGGTAATGAACGCAGTTGTTGTTCGTACCCGTAAAGGTGTACGTCGTCCTGACGGATCAATCATCCGTTTCGACACCAACTCTGCCGTACTGCTGAATGCGTCTAACGCACCAGTTGGAACGCGTATCTTCGGTCCTGTGACTCGTGAACTGCGTTCTGAGCAGTTCATGAAGATCATTTCCCTTGCGCCTGAAGTGCTTTAAGGAGCAGTGAAATGTTGAAAATTCGCAGAAATGACGAAGTAGTTGTTATTGCTGGTAAAGACAAAGGCAAGCGCGGCAAGGTACAGAAAGTACTGGCCGACGGTCGTCTGATTGTCTCTGGTATTAACATGGTGAAAAAACACCAGAAACCAAACCCGTACCTGCAGCAGCCAGGCGGCATCGTTGAAAAAGAAGCCAGCATTCAGGTTTCTAACGTTGCCATCTGGAACCCGAAAACCGAGAAAGCTGACCGTGTTGGCTTCAAGGTTGACGGTGAAAGCAAGGTACGTATCTTCAAATCTACTGGCGATCAAGTTGACGCCTGATAGGACTGGATACTGCTATGTCACGTTTAAAAGACCTGTACAAGAATGAAGTAGTAGCCAAGCTGACTGAAGAGTTTGGTTACAAAAACCCGATGGAAGTGCCACGTGTTTCTAAAATCACCCTGAATATGGGTGTTGGTGAAGCACTGGGTGACAAAAAGCTGATGGACAGCGCGGTTGCCGATATGGAACTGATTGCTGGTCAGAAAGTTGTTGTTACTAAGGCACGTAAATCAGTCGCGGGCTTTAAAGTCCGTGAAGGCTGGCCGATCGGCTGTAAAGTTACCCTGCGTCGTGATCGTATGTGGGAATTCATGGATCGCCTGGTAGATATCTCTCTGCCACGTGTGCGTGACTTCCGTGGTATTAACCCTAAGTCATTCGACGGACGTGGTAACTACAGCATGGGTGTGAAGGAACAGATCATCTTCCCGGAAATTGAATACGATAAAGTAGACAAGGTTCGCGGTATGGATGTCACCATCACCACTACGGCTAAAACAAACGATGAAGGCCGCGCTTTGCTGAAAGCGCTGCAGTTCCCGTTCCGCAACTGAGGAGTGAATCATGGCCAAAATTAGCATGAAGCAGCGCGAGCTGAAGCGTGAAAAACTGGTTGCCAAGTTCGCTGCCAAGCGCGAAGAACTGAAAGCCATCATCAAAAACCCAGCGTCTTCTGATGAAGATCGCTGGAACGCACAACAGGCTCTGCAGCAGCTGCCACGTGATTCGTCACCAAGCCGTCTGCAGCGTCGTTGTCAGATGACAGGCCGTCCGCACGGCGTTTACCGCAAGTTCAAGCTGTCACGCATTAAACTGCGTGAAGAAGGCATGAAAGGTAACGTGCCAGGTCTGAAAAAAGCTAGTTGGTAAGCAATTCCCAACTCGTGTAGAATGCGCGCCTGATTTCAGGTGTGCTTCTCTTTACTCTGCCAAATCCTTGTTCTGCTTAGCAGCTCGGATTGGCGGAGTATTGTCGTCTCAGGATTTTATCCAGGCGAGCATGGGGAGAGGGGCGCTGTACAACCGAGGAAAATACAAATGAGTATGCAAGATACGTTGGCGGATATGTTCACCCGCATTCGTAATGCCCAGCAAGCTGGTCATACGAATGTAAGCATGCCGTCTTCAAAGATTAAGAAGTCTGTAGCTCAGGTTCTCGAATCTGAAGGCTACATTGCTGGCTTCTCTGTCGATAGTGAGGTTAAGCCTACTATGACTATCGACCTGAAATACTACGAAGGCAAGCCGGTTATTGAGCGCATCCAGCGCGTTAGCCGTCCTGGTCTGCGTCAGTACCGTGGTACTACCGAGCTGCCTAAAGTTGAGGCTGGTCTGGGCGTTGCCATCGTTTCAACTTCTAAAGGCGTAATGACTGACCGCGCTGCCCGTGCTGCGGGTGTTGGCGGCGAAGTCATCGCGACTGTATTCTAAGGAGTTTATCGATGTCTCGCGTAGCAAAAGCTCCTGTCGCAATCCCAGCTGGCGTTGAAGTCAAGCTGGCTGACGACAAGATCACTATTAAAGGCAAACAGGGTCAGCTTGAACTCGACGTTCACGCTTCTGTGGCGATCAGCCAGGAAGAGAACGAACTGAAGTTCGCGCCTAAGTCTGCCGACAAACAGGCTAACGCTCTTGCCGGTACTTTCCGGTCACTGGTTAACAACATGGTTACTGGTGTCAGCGTTGGTTTTGAGAAGAAACTGATTCTTCAGGGTGTTGGTTACCGTGCGAAAGCAGCCGGTAATACTCTGAATCTGTCTCTGGGTTTCTCTCACCCTGTTGATTATGCACTGCCTGAAGGCGTAACTGCCGAAACCCCAAGCCAGACTGAAGTCGTTATCAAAGGTATCGACAAACAGCAGGTTGGTCAGGTTGCTGCTGAGATCCGTGGCTATCGTCCACCAGAGCCTTATAAAGGTAAGGGTGTTCGTTATGCTGATGAAAATGTGCGTCGTAAAGAAGCCAAGAAAAAGTAAGGGCTAGGCCATGAATGAGAAGAAAAAAGCTCGTCTGCGCCGTGCCGCGAAAACACGGACTAACATCCGTGACAAAGGCGCGGTACGTCTGTGCGTACACCGCACACCAAGACACATCTACGCTCAGGTCATTGCTGCTAACGGCGCAACCGTACTGGCAACTGCTTCTACTGTAGAAGCTGATCTGCGTAGCGAAATCACTGGTAATGTTTCTGCAGCTACCAAAGTAGGTCAACTGATCGCAGAGCGTGCGAAAGCAGCTGGCGTGACCAAAGTAGCGTTCGATCGTTCCGGTTTCAAATACCATGGTCGTGTTAAAGCTCTGGCTGACGCGGCTCGTGAAAGCGGCCTGGAATTCTAAGGGGTAGATCATGGCGAATAACGAACGTAACAACGAACGTAACGAAAGCGAACTGCAGGAAAAGCTGGTTCAGGTGAACCGCGTAGCCAAAGTAGTTAAAGGTGGTCGTATCTTCGCATTCACAGCTCTGACTGTGGTAGGCGATGGCAACGGTCGCGTTGGCTTTGGTCGTGGTAAATCCCGCGAAGTACCAACTGCAATCCAGAAAGCAATGGAACAGGCTAAGCGCAACATGATCGACGTCCAGCTGGACGGTTCGACTCTGCAGTACCCGGTTAAGGCCGTGCACTCAGGTTCGCGCATCTTCATGCAGCCTGCATCTGAAGGTACCGGTATTATCGCCGGTGGTGCGATGCGTGCCGTTCTGGAAATGGTTGGTGTTAAAAACGTACTGGCCAAGTGCTATGGCTCAACTAATCCGGTGAACGTAGTTCGCGCGACCTTTAACGGTCTGGCGCAGATGAAATCACCTGAGCAGGTTGCAGCTAAGCGTGGCAAGTCAGTTGAAGACATTCTGGGGTAATCTGACATGGCTAAGAAAACCGTAAAAGTTACCCAGACCCGCAGTACTATTGGCAAGTTGCCAAAGCACCGCGAGACCATGAAAGGTCTGGGCCTGCGTCGTATTGGTCACACTGTTGAGCTGGAAGATACTCCTTCTGTGCGTGGCATGATCAATCAAGTTCAATACATGGTTAAGGTAGAAGGGGAGTAATATGCGTCTCAACGAATTGAGCCCGGCTCCTGGTTCTAAGCCTACTGCTAAGCGTGTTGGTCGTGGTATCGGTTCTGGTCTGGGTAAGACCGGCGGCCGTGGTCACAAAGGTCAGAAATCACGTTCTGGCGGTAAAGTAGCTCCAGGCTTCGAAGGCGGTCAGATGCCTATTCACCGTCGTCTGCCAAAGTTTGGCTTTGCTTCACGTAAAGCACAGTACGTTGCTGAGATCCGTCTCAACGAACTGACACTGGTAGAAGGCGAGACTGTTGACCTGGCAGCTCTGAAAGCTGCTGACGTAATTGGCGAGAAGATTAAAGAAGCTCGCGTAATTCTGTCTGGCGAACTCAGCAAAGCTGTGACTGTTAAAGGTCTGAAAGTTACTAAAGGCGCTAAAGCTGCTATTGAAGCAGCGGGTGGTAAGGTCGAAGACTAATGGCTAAGCAAGGCTCACTCCCGGCAGGGATGCAGAACGGAATGGGCGAGCTTTGGGCTCGCATCCGTTTTGTGATTCTGGCAATTATTGTATATCGCATTGGTACCCATATTCCGGTACCTGGGATGAACCCAGAAGCACTCGAGAGATTGTTTGATCAGAACCAGGGCACGATCCTGGAAATGTTCAATATGTTCTCTGGTGGTGCACTGGAACGTATGAGTATTCTTGCGTTGGGTATCATGCCCTACATCTCTGCGTCGATTATCATGCAGTTGCTTACCGCGGTGAGCCCACAGCTTGAGCAGCTTAAGAAAGAAGGTGAGGCGGGGCGTCGTAAGATTACCCAATACACCCGTTACGGGACTGTGCTTCTGGCAACACTCCAGGCCTTCGGTGTATCCGCAGGTCTGGCAAGCCAGGGTGTTACTTTCTCGACTGGTCCTGATTTTTATATCGCAGCTATCCCATCATTCGTGGCGGGCGCGGTATTCATGATGTGGCTGGGCGAACAGGTAACCGAGCGAGGCATCGGTAACGGTATTTCTATTCTTATTTTTGCAGGTATTGTGGCTGGTTTGCCATCAGCGTTGGCGCAGGCGTTTGAATCTGCCCGTACGGGTGAGGTAAACATCGTTCTGCTGCTTGGTATCGCTCTCCTGGCGGTTGCCGTTATCGCGTTTGTCGTGTTCGTTGAACGCGGCCAACGTCGGATTACGATCAACTATGCCAAGCGTCAGCAAGGTCGTCAGGTGTTCGCTGCTCAAACCAGCCACCTACCACTGAAGCTGAACATGGCGGGCGTTATCCCAGCGATCTTCGCGTCTTCTCTGTTGTTGTTCCCTGCCTCTCTGGGGCAATGGTTCGGCCAGGGTGAAGGTGTGATGGCTGAATACCTTCAGGACTTCAGCATGCTGCTGGCGCCTGATAAGCCGCTTTACCTGTTGCTGTTTTCTGCAGGCATCATCTTCTTCTGCTACTTCTACACTGCGTTGATGTTCAATCCGCGTGAAGTGGCTGAAAACCTGAAGAAGTCTGGTGCGTTTATCCCGGGTATCCGCCCAGGTGTGCAGACCGCAAACTACATCGACACTGTATTGGGTCGCCTGACACTGTTTGGCTCTCTCTACATTACCGCTGTATGTCTGTTGCCTCAGCTGCTGGTTATTGGTGCTGACGTACCCTTCTACTTCGGTGGCACATCGCTGCTGATTGTGGTCGTCGTCGTGATGGATTTCATGGCTCAGGTTCAATCGCACCTGATGTCGCATCAGTATGAATCACTGATGAAGAAGTCTAATTTACATCAATATGGTACTCGCCGATAAGGCGCGTACCGTATACAGGAGAACGTCATGAAAGTACGTGCATCTGTAAAGAAAATCTGCCGTGAATGCAAAATCATTCGCCGTAACGGCAGTGTGCGAGTGATCTGTACAGATCCTAAGCACAAACAGCGTCAGGGCTAAACCCCTGACGAGTCAGGTCAATCCTGACAAGGCCGGGTGGCTGAAAACAGGTCGCTTGCTTTTTAAGCAGGCGACCTGTAGTATTCGCCGCCCTTTCATTAAGTAAGTGTAACGGAGTTAGACATGGCCCGTATTGCCGGTGTCAACATTCCTGACAACAAGCATGCAGTTATTTCTCTGACCTATGTCTATGGCATTGGTAAGACGACTGCGAAGCAGATCTGCGCCTCTACTGGCATCGCTGAAGACACCAAAATTGGTGACCTGAGCGAAGATCAGCTCGATGTTGTTCGTAACGAAGTAGGTAAGTTCACAGTTGAAGGTGATCTGCGTCGCGAGACTCAGATGAACATCAAGCGTCTGATGGACATGGGTTGTTTCCGTGGTATCCGCCACCGTCGCAGTCTGCCACTTCGTGGTCAGCGTACTAAAACTAATGCACGTACCCGTAAGGGTCCGCGCAAGCCGATCCGTAAGTAATTTATTACTCGGATCTGCTCTTTTAGTGTAGCTGCATTCGACTTGTTGCAGTGTTGATATTAAAAGCAGGATTTAAAAATGGCTAAGCCACAAAGATCAACGAAGAAAAAAGTTAAAAAGACGGTCGTCGATGGCATCGCGCACATCCACGCCTCTTTTAACAATACTATCGTGACCATCACCGACCGCCAGGGTAACGCTCTTTCATGGGCAACCGCAGGTGGCTCTGGTTTCCGTGGTTCACGTAAGAGCACGCCGTTTGCCGCACAGGTTGCAGCAGAACGTGCTGGAGAAGCCGCTAAAGAGTACGGCCTGAAGAATCTGGATGTAGAGGTCAAAGGCCCTGGTCCAGGTCGTGAATCAGCTGTTCGTGCCCTGAATGCATGTGGATACAAGATCACTAACATCACTGATGTTACTCCGATCCCACATAACGGCTGTCGTCCACCTAAGAAACGTCGCGTATAAGGAGGCTCAATAATGGCACGTTATATTGGTCCTAAGTGTAAGCTCGCGCGTCGTGAAGGAACTGACCTGTTCCTGAAAAGTGGCGTCCGTGCTCTGGACACAAAATGTAAGTTAGAAACCAAGCCTGGCGTTCATGGCGCTGGTCGTGGTCGTCTTTCTGACTACGGTCTGCAGCTTCGTGAGAAGCAGAAAGTCCGTCGTCTGTATGGCATCCTCGAGAAGCAGTTCCGTAGCTACTACAAAGAAGCTGCTCGTCGTAAAGGTGCAACCGGTGAAAACCTGCTGCAGCTGCTGGAATCACGCCTGGATAACGTTGTTTATCGTATGGGCTTTGGTTCTACCCGCGCTGAAGCACGTCAGCTGGTGTCTCACAAAGCAATCACTGTTAATGGTCAGTCCGTTAACATTCCTTCCTTCCAGGTTAAAGGCGGTGATGTGGTAGCTGTCCGTGAGAAGTCAAAGTCTCAGGATCGCATCAAGACTGCACTCGATCTGGCTGGTCAGCGTGCTGACTGCGGTTGGATTGATGTGAATGCCGGCAAGATGGAAGGAACTTTTAAAGCAGTTCCTGAGCGCGCTGATCTCCCAGCAGAGATCAACGAAAACCTCATCGTGGAACTTTACTCTAAGTAATAGAGGAACTTAAGGGGCAGCTATGCAGCGTGCAGTTAATGAATTTTTGACACCTCGTAACATCCAGGTGGACGAAGTATCCGGTACCCATGCCAAGGTAACACTTGAGCCGCTGGAGCGTGGTTTTGGTCATACTCTGGGTAACGCGTTACGTCGTATCCTGCTGTCGTCTATGCCAGGCGCAGCAATCACCGAATGTGAAATCGAAGGTGTACTCCATGAGTACAGCGCTATCGACGGCGTTCAGGAAGATGTAATTGAAATCCTGCTGAACCTCAAAGGTGTAGCGGTCAAATTGCATGAACGTGACGACGCGAACCTGACTCTGACCAAAGTTGGTCCGGGTACAGTGACAGCTGCTGATATTCAACTGGATCATGGTGTTGAAATTGCCAACCCGGATCACGTCATCGCTCACCTGGGTGAAGGCGCTGAACTGAAAATGACCCTGCGGATCGATTCTGGCCGTGGTTACGAGACTGTAGAAGCTCGCAACCAAAGCGATGAAGAGACCAAGGCGATTGGCAAATTGCAGCTCGATGCAACTTATAGCCCGGTTAAACGTGTTTCTTACAGCGTCGAAAGCGCTCGTGTGGAACAGCGTACTGACTTGGATAAGTTGATCATCGATCTGGAGTCTGATGGCACCATCGATCCGGAAGAAGCAATCCGTCGTTCCGCGACCATCCTGCAGCAGCAGTTGGCTATCTTTGTTAACCTTGAAAACGACGAAGTCGTTGAACAGGTTCGCGAAGAAGAAGAGATTGATCCGATTCTCCTGCGTCCTGTGGACGATCTGGAGTTGACCGTTCGCTCGGCTAACTGTCTGAAGGCTGAAAACATCTACTACATTGGTGATCTGATCCAGCGCACTGAAGTTGAGCTGCTGAAGACACCTAACTTGGGTAAGAAGTCTTTGACTGAAATCAAAGACGTTCTCGCATCACGCGGACTGTCGTTGGGTATGCACCTCGAGAACTGGCCACCTGCCAGCCTCCGCAACGACGACAAAGTTCTTGCGTAAGTAGTGAAGGAATAAAACCATGCGTCATCGTAAAAGTGGTCGCCACTTCAATCGCACAAGTTCACACCGTCAGGCTATGTTTAAAAACATGGCTGTGAGCCTGTTCGAGCATGAAATCATCAAGACTACTGTGCCAAAGGCGAAAGAGCTGCGTCGTGTAGCTGAGCCACTGATCACCCTGGCAAAGGTTGATTCAGTTGCTAACCGCCGTCTGGCCTTTGCTCGCACTCGCAGCAAAGAAGCAGTAGGTAAGCTGTTTACTGATCTTGGTCCTCGTTACCAGAACCGTCCTGGCGGCTACATTCGCATTATGAAATGTGGCTTCCGTGCCGGTGACAACGCGCCTATGGCATTCGTTGAACTGGTTGACCGTCCTGTTGTTGAAGCAGAAGACGTAGTCACAGAAGACTAAGCTGAAGTATTCAGTTTGAAGAAACCCGCCTAGTGCGGGTTTTTTTATGGGTTAAAATATTTACCAAATAAAATAATAACGCGAACGATTCGCCTTTACGTTTATTCGCGCTGTCGTTAGAATCACTGCCGTTCTCTCGGTGCAGACATATTGCGCCTGAGTTTTTACTTCTCACTGAAGGCAGTCGTTATGTTTAGTATTCGCACTCCACTTGCCGCCGCCATCCTGGCGACGACACTTTCGCCACTCGTGGTGGCTGAAGACAGCACATCCACTAAATCGGTAGAGCTCGATGCGGTTTCCATTACCGCTGTGCGCGATGATCGCGTATCTAAGGGAGCGATCGGTTTGCCACTGTCGCTAAAAGATACGCCGCAGTCCATTACCATTCTCGATGATGAGGCGATGGGTCTCTACGACGCTTCTGGGACGAATGATGCGCTTAAAATGATGAATGGCATTGATGTACAGGAGTACGAGACTAACCGGACTTCCTACAATGCCAGAGGCTTTGAGATCCAGCTGACGCAGGTTGATGGTCTTGGTACCAGCAACGACTACGGTACTGTTCTTGGTCAACAGGACACCTTCCTTTTCGAGCGTATTGAACTGGTCAGAGGGGCAAACGGTCTGTTAACAGGCGTCGGTAATTCATCCGGCACAATCAACTATGTACGTAAGCGTCCGACTAACGAGGACGAAGCGGAAATTCTATTTACGCTTGGTTCTTATAACCAGGTCCGACTGGGGGTCGACGGTAACAAGGTACTTACCAGCGATGGTCGCTGGGCCGGACGTGTTGTCGCCGTTCAGGAAAATAAGAACTCGCACATCCGCGACCTGGAAACCCGCCGCACTTCACTGTATTGGGTCGTCGATGGCCAGATAGGCGAAAACGGTATTCTGACCTTTGGATCGAGCTTCCAGAACAGTGAGCAGGACTCACCAATGTGGGGCTCATTAACCCTTAATTACGCTAACGGCGGTTATGCCGATTTTGACGTTTCCTCTTCTCCGTCGGCTGACTGGACGTATTGGAATTCCAAAAGCCGAAATACATTCGTTGAGTATCTTCATAGTTTGGGCTCGGGCTGGGAAGCCAAGGCCAGCGTCCATGCAAATAGCTACGATGGTCAGAGTCGCCTTCTTTATGCTTACACCCTGGGTGGGGGCCTGAATGACGACAATACAGGGTTAGTGGGTTGGCCTTATGCGGGTTATACAGAAAAGTCGTCTCTCGTGTTTGATGTGAATCTTTCTGGTGAGTTCGAAGCCTTTGGCAATTACCACAGCGTTCTTGTTGGCGCCAGCCAGATTGAAGACGAGAACACAACGTATAACCGGCCTGTGCAATCGGGTGGTTTCCTTCCCTATCCCGCGTTTGATGAATACGACGGCGATGATTATCCGGAGCCCGTATTCGGCGCTAAAGAAAAGCGTGGCGATGGCGAGAAGTCACTGAGTCGCTTCTATGCCTCCTCACGGTTTGGTCTTTCCGACACTCTCAACCTTATTGCTGGCGTTAACGTGATTAAGCTAAAACGTGAAGGCAGCTCGATCTATGGGTCGACGACGGAAAGTACTTATTATCCTGATCTTGAGGAAACCAGCCCTTATGCCGGTCTGACCTGGGACGTCACTGATGATCTTACTACTTATGTGTCTTACTCAGATATTTATCAGAACCAGGACAGTGGTGATATCAACGGTGACTATCTTGATCCGATGAAAGGCGTCAACTATGAGGCGGGTGCTAAGGCTGAGTTCTTTAACGACCGCGTGTTAGCAACCTTTGCCGTCTTCAAGGCTGAGCAGCAAGGAGTAGCCATCGTTGGCGGTCAGCGTGAGGACACAACGACCTACTACGTGCCTGCGGACGTTAACTCAAAGGGCTTTGAAGCCGAAATCTCCGGTGAAGTGACAGAGGATTCTAATCTCGCCGTTGGTGTTACACGCCTGCGCGTGACCGATGACAACGGCGATAACACCTCGACCTGGATTCCTCGTACTGTATGGAAAGCGCGTTATGATTCAGTATTACCGTTTGCACCGGCGGTGCGATTAGGCGCAAAGGCGACATGGAAGTCTGATGCGTACAAAGAAAATGCAAACAGGCAGGATGCCTATATGGTTGTGGACACTTTCGCAGCCTATGCGATTAACGAGCAGGCGAAACTGAAACTTAACGTAGATAACATTCTGAATGAAAAATACGTCACCGGTATTCAGTCAGGTGCTATCTATGGTGCTCCGCGCAATGCGAATCTGACCTTTAATTATTCGTTCTGATTAATTAAATATTGATCCGCGGATGCTGCACTGGAGTCAATTCAGTGCAGCATTTTTATTTCACGGTCTTGCGTTATTGCCGAAGAAATTCACCAATTCTATAAACTGCTTTCTTAGATGACTTCAGGAAAGCAGCGTGGAATTGGAATACATGCCACATACCTTCAGAAATCTGAAGAGTGACGTCGACACCGGCTTCTTTCATTGCCGTTTCTGCACGTGTTGAATCAGAGAGCAGGATCTCATCCGAACCGACCTGAATAAGCGTGCGCGGGTAACCGCTCATATCACCGAATAATGGTGACAGTCCGGGCGTGCTCTTGGGAATATCGGCGGCGTACATCTCCGCCGACGATGTCAGCCATGAAGGATGCAGCATAGGGTCGATACGGCGATTGCTTTCGATGGTAGGTCCGCTGCAGGTCAGGTCGCACCATGGCGACATCAGCACCATCGCATTGGGCTGAGCATAGTCAGTTTTACTGATGGCTTCGGCCAATGCCATCGCGAGCCCTCCGCCGGCAGAATCTCCCATGATGACGATGTCCTGATGACGCGACAGGAGGTCTGTATACGCCGCCAAGGCATCATCAAGTGCTGCCGGGTAGGGAGCTTCTGGTGCCAGGCGGTAATCCAGGATAAACGCTTCTCGCTCTGTCGTACGGGCAATGCGCCCGACCATTTCACGATGGCTGTCGGGGGAGCCGGTGCAATACGCGCCTCCATGCAAATACAGGATGGCACCGTAGCAGGGGGTCGGTGTCAGGCGACGTGTTGGGATAGCAGCAAGCTCGGTATGAGACTCTTTTATTCCGCCAGGCATGGGTGTGAAGCGCAGAAGATCGAGGCGCTTACGTTGAGTGGTGACTGGAACCCTGGGGTTCAGCTGCGATTTGACGGTCAGGGTGACCAGCCGACGCATAACAGACTGCATCATCGACATGTTATGTACCTCAAAAAAAGAGCGGGCAACCCTGAAACAGGGGCCCGCTTAAATTGGGTGCCGCTATGAAGTGGCGATCATGAACATGGCAGATGCCAATGACTTCTACTTTACGCCCGGCCTCGGTAAACAGGGGCAAGGCGCGGTAAAGAAGGGTCAGGCATTCATCATGAAATGTCGTTACTCCACAAGAAGCAGACTTAATCCCGGCCAGTAAGTAATGATCAGAACGGTTGCCAGAAGAATAAAGAAGAACGGCAAGGTCGCACGATATAAGGTCATGACTGGCTTGTTAAAACGGAAACTTGCAATAAACAGGTTCATCCCGACTGGTGGAGTAAAGTATCCAAGCTGCATATTCGCGAGAAACAGGATACCCAGATGAACCGGATGAATTCCGTACTGTACCGCAATTGGCAGAATAATCGGAATCATGATCACGATGGCAGAGAAAATATCCAGCATCATGCCGAGAATCAGCAGGAATATTGTCAGCAGTAACAGGAAGGTAAATCCGTCTGTGACATGCGCCTGAATCGTATCAAAGACTTTCTCAGGTACGCCTGCATCAATCATGTAGTTGGTCGATGCCAGCGATACTGCCAGAATCAGCAGGATGGCTCCCACCAGTTTCATTGAGTCGCGCATGACAACAGGAAGCTGCGTAAAGGTAATTTCCCGGCGAATCACTACAGTCACGATCAGTACATAGAATGCAGTGATTGCGGCTGCCTCTGAGACGGCAAAGAAACCGCCGTAGATACCACCAAGAACGACGAACGGGAGGGGGATTTCCCAAGCGCTGTCTTTGATCGCAGCCCATGCTTCAGCACGATCAAACGTCTGGTCTGATTTCGGTAGGTGACGCGATTGCCAGGCGCTATAAAGGGACAGCGCGGTGAGCATCAGCAGCCCCGGTAAAATGCCGGCAAGAAACAGGTCATCAATACTGACCGGGGTTTCCAGTGACATTTGTTGAGCGATGACACCGTACAGAATTAGCGGCAGCGATGGCGCAAACAGCAGACCCAGAGAACCTGACGTGGTCACCAGGCCGAGATTGAAGTTTTCACGATAGCCGGCTTTTTGCAGCGCCGGGACTAACAGCGCACCCAAGGCCACAATGGTCACACCCGAGGCTCCGGTGAAGGCAGTAAAGAGTGCGCAGGCAGCCAGAGCAACAATGGCCAGGCCACCAGGCATCCAGCCCAGGAAGGCATCGGTAATGCGTACCAGACGCTGTGGCGCCTTGCTTTCACCCATCAGGTAGCCTGCAAAGGTGAAAAGCGGAATGGCGATCAGAACCGGCATTTCAGCGACCCGGTAAATCTCCACGGCCATAACCTGAAGATCGACGTCCGTCTGGAAGAAGCCCCACATAGCTGAGGCGGCGATCACAGCAAACAAAGGCGCGCCGGCCAGTGCCAGTAGCAGCAGGAGCGCCGTAACGAGAATACTCATGCTGTCTGTTCCTTACCGGTGGCGGCGGCAATGCCCTGGATGAAAAAGCGCAGGCCCATCAAGCCAAACGTGAATGGAATAATGAGCTGCAGCGGCCACGCCGGAATGTCAGCAAAGGCGATATCCTGATATTCAAAAGCGAGCTGTACATACTGGCCTGAGAACCAGCCAACCAGGCCGCAGACAACGGCGGCAAACAACAGAGTGATGGTAGAAGCGATACGGTTCAGTGTCGGACCACCCAGTCTGGATATCAGGTCAATACTGATATGTTCACGTGAGCGGGTTGCCAGTAACGCACCGAGCAATCCGATCCATAAGACCATGACGCGCAGCAGTGGCGGAATCCATGACACGCCGCCGCCAAAAATTGAGCGGGCCAGAATGTCGTAGCCGGCGAGAAGAATCATCGCCAGCAGAAGTAAGACCAGCACGCTGTCTTCAAGACGGTGCAGCCACTGAACCAATCGTTTCATTAAGGCTCCTGACGCATCTCTTCAAGGCGTTGCTGTAAACGTTTAAAGACTTCAACCGGGTAAATTTCTTTGCTTGCCAGTTCATCAACAACACCGGTCGCCAGTTCTTCCCAGGCCTGCTTATCTTCTTCAGACAGCTCAACAAATTCGACGCCATTCTGGGCCAGTGCATCACGGGCACCGGCTTCGTCTGTTTCGTTCTGAGCGTCCATAGAGGCAAAGGCTTCGGCCATAATGCGCTTAACGACAGCCTGATCTTCGGTACTGATTTTACGGAATGCCTTCTGGTCGACAATGATGGTGCCGGTCAGAAACAGCAGTGGGAAATCAGTAACGTAATTTACTTTGGTGTGCCACTGGAGTGCGATAGCTGAGGAGGCATTCACCACGATGGTGTCGATCAGGCCCGTCTGAAGGCTGGTGTAAACGTCAGAGAGAGGCAGAGAAATTGGCTCAACACCGCCATTTTCAAACGTCGTTTCACCGATCAGATCACCTTCTGGCACCCAGACTTTTTGTTTGCGCGCATCGTCCGAGGTACGGATAGGCTCGTCAGACATCATGTAAGCGAAACCGGCTTCAGAGATGCCAAGAACAACGTAGCCCTCTTTCGCCAGCTCGCTGACGATATATGGGTCAAACTCTTCGCGGATAGCGCGGACTTCTTCCAGTGTGCGAAAGGTAAACGGCAGGTTATACAGCTGCGAAGCCGGTGAAATATTAATCAGCGAGCCTGTAGCGATGGCACCGCCCTGAAGCTGGCCAATGCGCATTTTACGCAGAACGCTTTTGTCACTGCCCTGAACACCACCGGGGAAGTATTTGATTTTCACCCGGCCTTCAGTCTCGGCTTTGATATCGGCAGCGGCCTGACGCATTACTTTCATCCAGCTTGTGCCATCCGGGGCCAGTGTCGCTATCTTCAGTGTCGCGGCGTGTACTGAAGGTGCCAGCATGCTGCCGAGCAGCAGGAGGAATGCAAAAATTCTCATAGGTATCTCACTCAAAGTAGTCAGCGGATTCTGCTAGTAAACGGTCGGCCTGACGTTGGGCCAGGCGGTTAATCAAAGTCAGCCCTTCGGCATAAGGGTCTGCATCAATGACCTGCTGGAGCAGTTCATCATGGAGTTCCTGTTCAAACATGAGGCGGGCGTATTGCTTGGCATAAAGTACCTTCGCCATCAGGTGCTTACCGTCACTCAGAGCGATGGCTTTTTCGAAATGGGCCTTACCAATTTCAGGCTTACCACCGACGGACGGTGGTAGCTGAGTGGTCAGTACGCCCAGGTATACCTGTACCGTGGCGTTGTCGTAGCCTTCGTCATATCCTTCGACCCACTCCATCAGGTTTTTCACTTTGCTGACCTGAGCAATCGCATTCCAGTCGCTGGTATTCGCCTGTATCCAGCCCGCCCAAGCGGCACCGTATGCGTAGAAAATATCGACGTCGTCTTCATCGTAATTTAAGGCCAGGCCTTTTTTCAGCTCATCGGCTGGCCCATCCACGAGGTCGCAGGCATCGGTGTCGTACTCACAAAGAGCGCGCCTGGCATACTCCAGCGCCTTGTCTGCCATCGACTGTGCCTGAGCTTCATCCTGCGCGAAGACGCCAGCATAGGCACCGTATAGTTGCGCTCCGGCCAGCAGGAAACGTTCGTTTTCAGGGTAAGTAAGAATCAAGGCATCCAGCATCAGCAGATACGCTGGTGCGCCATCGGCAACGACTTCAGGGTCGTCCTGATTGAGCATCGCTCGAGACAGGTTGTCAGGCAACTGGGTGACAGAGCAAGCCCCCAGCAGAAGAGAAAATGCCAGAACGGTAATCGATTTCATTGTGCCGTCGCCAAAAAAAGTGTGTGGCGATTGTACACTGGCCAGTGGGTGGTTTCACCCGCTGGCGTTCAGACTTCCGCCATGTAGCGAAGCGGCGTCGCCTGTTGTACGGAGCGTAAACCGAAATCGATTCCGATACCGCGTAGAATCTCCCATACGACGTCATTTTCACTATGCTCAGCGATTGTCTTTTTCGCCATGAACTGGGCGATTTCCTGAATTGACTTAATCAGCGCATAGTCAGCTGAGCTGGAGTGCAGGCCGTCTATAAAGTTGCGGTCAATCTTCACGAAGTCGACAGGTAATGCTTTCAGGAAGTTGTATGAAGACTGGCCTGTTCCGAAGTCAGAAAGTACGAATTTGCAGCCTAACTTCCGTACCTCATGCATGAAATCGGCGGCATCTGTCAGGTCGTGAATGGTGGCTGTTTCGTTAAGCTCGAAACACAGTTTCTCAACAGGCACATCATGTTCGCGCGATTGCTCGGTGAGAAATTCGAGCAGTGAGTCATCGCTGAATGCCCGCCCGGAGAGGCGGATGATAAAGCGTTCGATGGTGCTGGCTACGTTTTCATTGCTAGCAATCCAGGCGAGCACCTGGTCGATTACCCAGCGATCAATGTCGTACATCCGGTTATAGTTCTGAGCCGCCTGCAGAAATTCCTGCGGTGGAATATCGAGTGCGTCATCCCCATCAACGGCAATCGTCACTTCATATTGCAGAATGCCTTTAAAACGTGCCTGAATCGGATCAACAGGTACGCAAAGTACATGCAGCGAATCGGATTCAAGAGCCTTGCTCAAACGGTTACCCCAGCTCATAAAGAGTTCGTGGCGCTCGCGCGATGCGTCATCGTATTGGTAGCGCACGATTCGATTGGTGCCTTTTTCTTTTGCCAGATGACAGGCGATTTCGGCGCGTTCAAGTAAATCTGCAGCATCGGTAATGTCTGCGGATAACACCGCCAAGCCGATACTGACTGTAATATGGAACGCATCGTCAGCACCATCGATCTTCACTTTCTCAACCTGAGCAGATACCAAGCGTGCACTTGCCTCTGCCTGCTCCAGGTCATGCTTCTCCAATAGTACGGCAAACTCATTGCTGCCCACCCGTGAGCACAGGGCGTCTGGATAAGCTTCCTGCAGGATCGTCGCTAAGGTCTGCAAGCAGGTGTCACCCAGCTCGACACCGTAGTTTTTATTGATCAGTTTAAACTGATCAATGTTGATCATTGCAAGGGTGTGCCCGGAGGCACTTTTCTGAGCATCGGCAACGGAATTAGCCAACAGGCTGAGGAAGTGCTGACGGTTAATCAGGCCCGTCAGTGGATCGGTGTTGGCCTGTGCTGAGAGGTCGGAATAAATCTGTTGTACAAGTTTGTCGATACTCTGATCGACCGGTGTCTCTTCCTGCTCGTAAATTCGCTTGATTGAGCCGTCTTCCATTGCTCGGGCAAGCTCGTTAAACCGGTAATCGTGCACCCGCATCCCTGTATGATTAACACAGGCATAGCGTGTCTGGTCGGCAGCGATCCATGCGACAGAGACGGACTGTCCGGTGGCTGTCAGTAAAAGAAGATCACCTACCTGAAGTGTCAGCACGCGACGGGCGCCTTTGCCGGTGACGGTTTCTTCCTCTTCGGGCTCGTTATACTCAGGCAGGTCGATGCCCTGTTCCAGATCGCCTTCTTCGAGGTGTAATCTTGCCGCTTCCATGATTTCTTTGTACCACTGCTCATGCTGAGGCAGTGGACCGTTCAGCTGATCAAGTTCGGAGCGAGCGAGATTAAGCAACGGCGTAAATTTCTCCATCAGATCTGAGCGACCAGCATTTTTCTGGCCGAACAAAATGATCACCTGACGGTAGAGTTTTACTGCACCTTTAAAGCGCGCACTGTCGGGGCCTTCTCTCAGCAAGAGCAGGCACAGCATTTGTTGCCAGCCTTCCTGCAACCAGCGGATAACGCATTCGGGCAGTGTCCGGCCCGAGGTATCATGACCAATTAACGCGTTCACGCGTTTGTGCGCCATGTAAAGGCGGTACTCGCCTTCGGCGGCCTCTGCGACCCGGTCTGTATTCTGGCGAACCTTACGCTCTGCGCTACCCACCAGCACCTGAAGATTTTCAACCAGCTCTTCCATTTGCTTTGGTTCGCCACCGGGGTTTTCCAGAATCGGCGCGATCATCTCTTCCAGGGCGGCCTTTACGCGCTTCTGGCCAGAGCTGGTGATTTTCCCGAGACGCCCCAGAAGGTTAAAAATCAGTCGCCCCGGGTGTTGCGGATTGAACAGCAGGGATGGATCTTCCAGCATCAGGCGTAACAGTGGCCAGCCAAGCTGTTCGACGCTGGGCTTGACGAATTCGGCCATGCTCGGGTTGCTAAGCAGGTTACGCGTTACCTGCTCAACCGTATCAATCGCGTGGCGGGTATCTTCCGGCAGGCTTTTTTCCTGTTCGGCGAGTTGCTGCTCCAGTTGCTCGACAATATTCTGCTCACTCAGGGGAGTGCTGGTGTCGAGCGACTCAACAACTTCTGATACCGCTTCTGGCTTCGCTGCAGGCAGACTATTCGTTTGACCATTAGCTTCCGTTTCCTTCTTTAGTCGCAACGTCAGCAGCTGTTGGATATTGGCGTAGGCCTGCTGTGCCTCACCCTGGTGGCGTGCAAAATCAAACATGGAATCGCCGCGACGCCCAGGGTCTGAGCGACGGTTGTGCTGAATATTCGTGTCATCAGTTGCCGCTGCGGCCGATGAACTGGTCGTATCTGATGCGGGCGCATCTGGCACCTCAACGACCACGGTCTTTGCTTTGCGATACCGGAAGGTAATTGGGATATTAATCTGGCGGATACAGGCCTGATACGTGGCTTTCAACAAGTCGACGGTGGCTTTCTCAAAACTCTCGAATGCGAGTTCACGTGCTTCGTGGGGCAATTCAAGCGCATCAATGCAGTCGCGGAATCCTTCTGTCACTGTGTTAGGGCCAATCGGATTAAAGCAGTCTGCGACCTGTGCTGATGACAGGGTGTCCAGTAGCTGACGAAGTTCAAAACTCTCCTGACTCAGGAACGACTGCAAGTGCGAGGCTGTGACTTTAGCCATTAACCAGTCTTCGAAGTCACTCTGTCTAACGAGTGATAGGGCAACCGCGCCTTCGTATTCGTCACTTTCGTCAGTGAGTTTGGCCTCGCCAGCGAGCCAGCGTTGTAGCTGGTGTTCGAGAATCTGGCTGAAGCGTTGGTAAAATTCATCGGCCTTAGCGCGGGTCTTCGATTCGAGCTTCATCCACAGCTGTTGTTCAGCTGTGTTGCGTGCGAAATCTGCCTTAGTGTACGTTGCTTCGATAAATTCTGGCAGCCACTGGCGGGGGATACGCTCGATCAGCAGCTTGGCTTCATGACCAAAGATATCGCGGAAGCGGTTTCGTTGCTCTGTGGGTAACCCTTCACCTGCGCGCGTTTGATTGTATTCCTGCATATCAAGGAATAACTGACCATCTGCCTGGTGGACGTGCACGCCAAGAGCGCCGGGTTCCTGATGAACCAGGTCGACTTCAGCTTTGACCGGGGTACTCAGTTGCAACTCCAGCAACATAGGTTCATGCTGCTCAGGTATTGGTTGATGGGGCCAGTGAACACGCATGCCAGCATGGGAGTAGTCCTGAATCAGGCACTCATAGCCACTTCCGTCGTTCAGAATCAGTCGTGCATTTACCTGGCTCGAGAAACGCGGATGCTTCCTTAATTCACTGGTCATAGTGTTCCCTGATCCTTTAAACCCAGCTGTGCGCAGTTTGCACAGTCTAGCGAGATATGCTGTGAAAGGTAATACGTTGATTCTCTGATGGCCTGTACCGTGGATCAATATCCGATTCGGCCGCTATGGCAGAATGATTGGCCGGGAATCATATATTCCAAATGAGATATATTCCATCTGCGGCATTATGACGCAGGCGGTCTACCCGGTCAGGTGGAATAATACCGCCCTAGAACATCCGGCTAATGGAGGCTGCGTGAAGCAAGATTTGAAGCAGGACTTGAAACAAAGGCGCTCTATATTTTCTATTCCTCTGGTCCGAGAGCTTACCGCTGTCCTGATTATCAAGTTGGCGTTGGTATTTCTTATTGCTCACTTCTTCTTTTCTGACCCTGTCATTGTTGGTGACGAAGGGCAAGGTCTGCGGGAGCACTTTGGCCTGGATAATCCCTCGGTTTCTGATACTCAAGGAGATCCATCATGATCAGTGAAAGCGTGGTCGATTTATCGCGGTTACAGTTTGCGATTACGGCCTTTTATCATTTTCTCTTCGTGCCCCTCACGCTCGGGTTGTCTTTTATTCTTGCCATCATGGAGTCTGCTTATGTCATGACGGGTAAGCAGGTCTATCAGGACATGGTGAAGTTCTGGGGGAAGTTATTCGGTATTAACTTCGCCCTGGGCGTGACCACGGGTCTGACGATGGAGTTTCAGTTCGGTACTAACTGGGCTTACTACTCACATTACGTCGGTGATATTTTTGGTGCTCCGCTTGCTATCGAAGGCTTGATGGCGTTCTTTCTGGAATCGACGTTTATTGGTCTGTTCTTCTTTGGTTGGGATCGCCTGACGAAAGTGCAGCATTTGATGGTGACCTGGCTGGTCGCCATTGGCTCGAATATGTCGGCGCTCTGGATTCTGATCGCTAATGGTTGGATGCAGAATCCAGTAGGAGCCGAGTTTAATTTCGATACCATGCGCATGGAGATGATGAGCTTCTCCGAGGTGATTTTTAACCCTGTGGCTCAGGTTAAGTTTGTGCATACGGTATCCGCCGGTTACGTGACCGGGGCTATGTTTGTTCTGGCTATTTCTGCCTATTACATGCTGAAGAAGCGTGATCTTCCATTCGCCCGTCGCTCGTTTGCCATTGCCTCCAGTTTCGGTCTGGCATCCATTCTGTCGGTTATCGTTCTGGGTGATGAATCGGGCTATGAAATTGGTGAGGTTCAGAAAGTGAAGCTGGCGGCGATTGAAGCCGAGTGGGAAACCCACGAACCCCCAGCTGCATTTACCTTGTTTGGTATTCCTGATCAGGAGAATATGGAAACTGATTATGCGATTAAGATTCCTTATGCTCTTGGCCTGATTGCTACCCGTTCAGTCACAGAAGAAGTGAAAGGTTTGAAGGATCTCATTGCTGAGCATGAGATAAAAATTCGCAACGGCATAGTGGCCTACGATCTGTTGACGCAGATTAAAGCCGGTGATCGTTCTGAGGCAACCATTGCTGAATTCAGGTCTCGTGTCGATGATCTGGGTTATGGATTGCTTCTGAAAAAATACGTTGAAAATCCAGTTAATGCTACCGAAGAGCAGATCAAACTGGCAGCGCAGAACTCCATTCCGCGGGTAGCGCCAATGTTCTGGACCTTCCGGATTATGGTTGGCCTTGGCTTTATTATGCTGGTATTGATTGGGCTCTCTTTTTACTACAGCGCTAAGGGCACGGCCGAGCGCCAGAAATATTTATTAAGGGCATTAATTATTGCCCTGCCAGCCCCCTGGATTGCTTGCGAAATGGGTTGGTTCGTCGCCGAGTTTGGGCGTCAGCCATGGTCGATAGGCGGTATTCTGCCAACTCACTTATCTGTTTCTACGCGCTCAGTGGAAGATATCTATATGAGTCTCGCGGGCTTTATCGGCTTTTACACGCTACTTCTTATTGCAGAAATGTACCTGATGATCCGGTTTGCTCGTCTTGGTCCATCAAGCTTGCACACGGGGCGTTATCACTGGGAGCAGACCGGGGAAAACGACTCTGCTTCGACTTCACCGGCTCAGGCGTAAGGAGATCATCATGGAATACGAACTGCTTAAAATTATCTGGTGGGTACTGATTGGCGTTTTACTGATCGGTTTTGCGGTGACAGACGGCTTCGATATGGGCGTTGGAGCACTGTTAAAAGTGATCGGTAAAACCGACACTGAGCGTCGTGTCATGATGAACACGATCGGTCCGCACTGGGATGGTAATCAGGTTTGGTTTATTACCGCCGGTGGTGCGATTTTCGCTGCCTGGCCGGTGGTCTATGCCGTGGCATTCTCCGGTTTTTACTGGGCACTGCTGTTGGTCTTGTTTGCCATGTTTTTCCGCCCGGTCGGATTTGAATATCGCTCAAAGGTTCAGGATCCGCGCTGGAGAAATGCCTGGGATTGGGGATTGACGGTCGGGGGCGCTGTGCCAGCGTTGGTGTTTGGTGTGGCCTTCGGCAATCTGCTGTTGGGCGTTCCTTTTACGTTGGATGAGTTTATGCGTTCAACGTACACCGGTTCTTTCTGGGCATTACTTAATCCTTTCGCCTTGCTGTGCGGGGTAGTGAGTTTACTGATGCTGGCGATGCATGGAGGGACGTACCTGCAAATGCGTACAGCAGGGCTGGTACACGAACGCGCCCGCCGCATTTCAGTTCTGTTAGCTGTGGTGGTTGCTGTGGCCTTTGCTATCGGTGGTTTCTGGGTCAGCCAACTGGATGGATACGTTATTAAAGCGGCGTCGAATCTCGGTGGCGTGACAACACCGCTGCAGAAAAGCGTTGCGCTTCAGGCCGCTGGTTGGCTGGATAACTACGGCCGATATCCGTGGATGCTGATTGCCCCTGTAATGGCGTTCGCTGGCCTGGCGCTCACCGCAGTACTCAGCATGGCGAATCGCGGCGCTCTGGCGTTTATCAGTAGCTCGTTTGCGGTTACCGGCATCATCTGTACTGCGGGATTCAGCCTGTTTCCATTCCTGATGCCTTCCAGTACTGCACCATCGCAATCCCTGACGATGTGGGATGTCACCTCAAGTCAGCTGACACTGCATATTATGTTTTGGGTGGCGATGATTTTCGTCCCCATTATTCTCAGCTACACCGCTTGGGGTTATTACAAAATGTGGGGTCGTCTCACTACCGATTTTATTGAAGATAACCAATATTCAACGTATTAAGGAGCCTTGAAAATGTGGTATTTCGCATGGATTCTGGGCGTACTGCTCGCCTGTTCATTCGGCCTGATTAACGCGCTCTGGCTGGAAGTTAACGAAAACCTGGATCGCGATCCCGATCCAGATGATGCGCCATGACAGCGCCGGTAGATTATCGTCGTTACGGCCCGCTCTATGCGGGCTGGGCACGGGGCCTGTCGTTTATGCTGGCTGTCGGATTGTCAGTTGCATTACTGGCGATGCCGCAGCTGGTGGCCACTGATACCCGAGAGCTGGAGCATGGGCCATTGTCGCTCGGGTTGCTGGGAATCAGTGCAGGCTTTATTCATGGTGTGGGCTACGTACCTTTGATGGCTGTCTGGCGCTGGCTTTTCAGTCCTTATGTGGCATGGCCTTTGATGCTTTGGTGTGCCTGGTGGTGGTCTGAGGTCATCTGGGCCTGGTGATTCCGGCGAATGGTGATTCAACAGGAGAGACTTGTCTTTAAGTATTCCTGTGTGGTTATATTGAAAGAGACAAAACTCGTTAACTGGAGTGGTATTTATGAGTGTAATGACCCGCGATGATCTGCTTGCAGAAGCACGTGCATCCGTAAACCCCGTCGAAGCCGATGCTGCACAGGCGATGTTAGACGCTGGCACTAAAGTGCTTGATGTTCGTGAACCCGCTGAATACATGATGGGGCACCTGCCGGGTGCAGAGAATGTTCCCCGTGGTGTGCTTGAGTTCAAAGTGGCCGATCATCCTGTTCTGGCAGATAAAGACGCTGAAATCCTGCTGTACTGCAAAAACGGTGGGCGTAGCACCTTGGCTGCACACACGCTGAAGCGTATGGGGTTTTCTAACGTAAAAATGCTGGTGGGTGGCTATGATGGCTGGGAAGGCCACACCGTAGAAACCGACCCGAGTGTCTACAAGTAAGCATGCTCAACAAAATTTAATCTGAACCGGTACATTGAGACAATGAAAAGCATATCCCTATTGACCCTGCTGTTGTCGGCGGCTTGCGTGTCGGGCAGTGTCCTCGCCGAGAGCTCCGAAGATTATATGTTGGTTGAAGCTCGGACTCAGACAAAAGCCTTTGCTCAGGACCTCAAAGCAACCCTGATGCAGGGGATGAAAGCCGAGGGGCCGCTGGCGGCGATCCGTTTATGCAATACGGAAGCACCAGAGATAGCAACAGCGAACAGCAAAGATGGCTGGGAGGTCGGTCGGACATCGGTGAAACTCCGTAATCCAGAAAATGCGCCCGACGAGTGGGAAGCTGGTGTGCTCGAATCCTTCGCCCAGCGTGCAGCTGCAGGGGAAAACCTGGCGACTATGGAGGCCTCTGCTCGTCAAGACGGGCACTTCCGCTACATGAAAGCGATTCCTGTCGGCGGACCGTGCGTGGTGTGTCATGGTGAGCAGCTTGCAGAGCCGGTCGCTGCCAGACTCAGCGAGCTTTACCCTGAAGATGAAGCGCGGGGGTATAAGCCCGGCGATTTGCGCGGAGCATTCACACTGACCTACACCTTCAACAAGCAGTAATCGACAGCTGCCAGGAGACGACGATGAAACATAAGGTTGACGTTCATTGGCAGAGGGTTGGCGAATTCTCTCACGAAGGATTTGAGCGGCGTCACGATATTGCGTTTCAGCCGCAGGTGGGTCTGCCTGCGGGTGGTGCTGGCAATGACTTCGGAGCTGATCCTGAACAGATGCTGGCCGCGGCTATGTCCAGCTGTCATATGCAGACTTTCCTCGCGCTGGCCGCAAAAAAGCGCCTGACTGTCGAGTCCTATCACGATGAAGCAGAAGCTGTACTGGCGCAGCGGGAAGATGGCAGGTTCTTTATTGCAACCCTGATATTGAGGCCTCGTGTGCAGTTCAGTGGTGAGAAAATACCGGATGACGCTTCGGTTGAGGCGATGCACATTAAGGCGCATGAGCATTGTTTCGTTGCCAATTCGGTGCTTTCGGAAGTAATCATCGAGCCTGAGTTCCCGTCAGTCTGATTTTTTTGAAAATAATTACATCTAATTTGTGAGCTGCCCCGTACAGGTAAATACACACAACGTGTTGAACCTGAAATCGGGAGCAGTTATGAAAACGCACGCCACACTCCTGCTCGGTGCGATTACCGCGCTGACAGCTATGAATGCAAGCGCTTCGAGTCACCGAGAAGCACCGAACGTTACCCGCCTACCGGCCATCGACTCTACGGACTTCTACGCGTTCCGCAGTTATGAAACTGATCGTGAAGACTACGTGACTCTGGTTGCGAACTATATCCCGCTGCAGGACGCCTATGGCGGCCCAAATTACTTCGCGATGGACCCGAACGCTCTGTACGAGATTCACATCGATAATGACGGTGACGCGGTCGAAGACATTACCTTCCAGTTCCGCTTCCAGCAGATGCTGGGTGCTATGGGAAGCGGTTTCGCTCTGCCGATTGGCGAAGGCGAGAATCAGAAAAGCGTCGCCATTCCTCTGAAAAACTTCGGCAACGTTGATACCGATGGCAGCGCCAACTTCTACGAAACCTACAGCATCAAAAAAGTCAGCGGTGATCGTCGTACTGGTTCTGCAATCAGCCTGACCGACGGTTCTGGTGAAGCGACCTTTACTAAGCCACTCGACAATATCGGTGAGAAGTCTTTTACCGACTATGAGGCTTACGCAGGCGGTTTTGTACACGACCTGACTATTCCTGGATGTGACGCGGGCGGTAAGGTATTTGTTGGCCAGCGTAAAGACCCATTCGTCGTGAATCTGGGTAAAACATTCGACCTCGTGAATTACGTCCCTCTGGATGGTGATGGCAGTGCACAGGACGATGCAAACGACGATCTGGCAGATAAAAATGTCACCTCTATCGCTCTGGAAGTACCGATCTCGTGTGTCACTGGGTCTGGTAATGGTGTGATTGGTGCCTGGACCAGCGCCAGCCAGCAGCAGGCCCGTATCCTTAACCCTGAAGCATCGTTCGCTAAGCCAGAAGTCAATGGCGGTGCCTGGACTCAGGTATCACGCCTGGGTATGCCACTGGTGAACGAGGTTGTCATCGGGCTGAGCGATAAAGACACTTTTAACGCCTCTGAACCTAAAGACGATGGTCAGTTTGCAGATTATGTGACTCATCCAACCCTGCCTGCTTTGCTGGATATTCTTTTCCGCGATGCGCTGGGTGCCTCTGACAACATTGCACCGTCGAATATTCCTCGTACCGATCTGGTAACTGCCTTCCTGACGGGCTTTCCGGGCGTGAACCAGATGTCGACTGTGACCGCGTCTGAAATGGTGCGTCTGAATACTGCTATTGCCGCTACGGCTTCTGCTGATCAAAGTGCTTTTGGCGTGGTTGCTGGTGACCTGGCTGGTTTCCCTAACGGTCGTCGTCCTGGTGATGATGTTGTGGATATTGCACTGCGTGTCGTGATGGGCGCTCTGTGTCATCCGGTAGACCTTGATGGTGATGGCAATGCAACCGACGATCTGGGTCTATGTGAGCCAGCTGATGCGCCAACCGGAAACCAGCCGTTCTCAGACCTGGCTCCTGTCGACTCGACGTACGTCAACGACACCTTCCCATACTTGCTGACGCCACTTGCAGGTTCAGTAAACCCTGCACCGTAAGATCCGCAACCGTGAAGTAAGGAGTGTTATATGAAAACGCGTAACTTATTAATGATAGGGAGTATTGCACTGTTAAGTGCATGCTCCGACAGCAGCAACAACAATTCGACTGTCGACCTTCCTGACGTGGATGACAATGTCGCCGAACAGACTGAAGTTCTGCTCACTGAATTGGTCGACGATATTTTCATGGCATCTGAAAATTCAGAGCCAGTAAAAATAAATGAACTTGAAATTGTTGACGACGCTGACGAGTTCTCTTTCTCGTATCTCACTGGGGGTGAGTAACCTTTTGGGGCTGTTCTGCAGCCCCGTTTTTTTCTCACCAGATATTCTGAAAATCAACGGACAAAAATTATGTTAATCAGTGGCTTAATTAAAAATCTTTGTTTTGGTCTTTCTACGGCAGTTATTTTAATGCCGGCTTTGGCAGCACCTGCAATGGCTGATACATCTTGGTCTGAGCCTGATGACAATGCGGTGGTTGCACGTTGGAGCAAAGAAGAAATCAAGCCGCTGCCTCAGACTTTTGCACAGCGCATAGAAGAAATAAGAAAGCACTTTACGCTTGCCGACAAGCCCGGCGAATCTTGGCGCTACGACCGTATTTACGTTCTGATGGATGGTTTGACGGCACAGAAAATTGCAGCATCGGGAGTAGGCGCGGATGAGTTAACCTACTACCGCGCACGTCTTTTACAGCACCGACATGAATTTGCCAGAGCCGCCGCTCTGCTTCAGAAAATTGATCCAGGTTCTGTATTTTTTAGTAGTGCTCGCCTGATGATGGCGCAGGTGTATGGTGAACAAAATCAACAGAAGGCTGCTCGCGAGGCATGCGTGTCTATTATGCTTGAGCAGTCAGACCTCGCTGCTGTATGCAGTATTGGTTTACAGGAGACTGCCGGCTCTGCAGGGCACGGCATTCTCACCGCTCAGCTCGAACGTCTGAGCAGTGATGACTCACCGCAAGGTCGTAGCCTGACAGCGTGGGCTCTGTACCATAAAGCGAAAAGCTACCTCAATGAAGGCAAGTATGAGCAGGTAGAAGCGCTGTACCAACGATGGTCAGATGATGCGCTTTTGAGTGTTGCTGATTTGGTAAACCGAAGCGAAGCACTGCTGAGAAACGACAAACCAGCACAGGTGACTTCTCTGCTACAGCGATATGGCCACGAGGACTACCCGGATGACGCTCTGATCGTTCAGCTTGCGCGTGCTGAGCAGCAAAGCGAAAGTGCCGACTTCTACTGGAGAGAGTACGCAGAAGAGCGTATCACCCAGCGCATTAAACGTCGCGATACAAGCTACTCAGAGTTGATTTCATTGTACTTTTCAACGGTCGGAAAAAACGCAGAATCGCGTAATCTGAGTTGGCTGTCGCAAGTAAATAATGCTCAGAAGTATCAATATGTCGCCGTACAGGGAGATTTATTATGAGACGTCTTTTTCTTCTGCTGCTTACGCTTTTTCCTGTTACAGCATTCGCACATCAAAGCAGTACCGCGCTACTGACACTGAAAGAAACAACGGACGGATTACGCGGTTCTGTGCAGTGGCAATTGATTGATCTGGAGCAGAGCCTGGGGCTCGACCAGAATCGCGATGGTGAATTACTTTGGGGCGAGGTAAAAGCCATGACTCCAGAGATACGCACCTACGTCGAGCGTCATCTTAGTGTGCAACAGGGTGGCGAAGCCTGTGCACCACAGTTCAGTGTTCCTCTGAGATTTAATAATGCGCGCGGTGCTATGGCGTCGGCCATTGTTCCGGTGACGTATGTCTGTAGTACTGAAGGGAACATTGAGGTGTCATACAGCGGATTCTTCTCGCTGCTTCCCGAGCATCGCCTTCTGTGGAATTTATCTGTAGGCGATCAGAGTCGTCAGGGGGTTCTGGAAGCTTCAGGTAGCTTTTCTATTAATTCAGAAATGACCACCGGCGAATTGAACAAGCAGACGTTTGCGGAATTTTTCGTACAGGGCGTTATTCATATCTTACTGGGGCCGGATCATGTCGCGTTTTTGCTGACGCTGCTACTGGTGTCGGTACTTGTTCAGCAGAAAACACACTGGCAGCCAGCGGCTGATGTCCGTACTTGTGTTAAAACGGCGCTTCTTTATGTGACGACCTTTACTGTTGCCCACTCTCTGACACTGAGTGCCAGTGCCCTGGGTTGGCTGGCGCTTCCCGGCTACTGGGTTGAGCTGATTATTGCGGCGTCTGTTGTCGTCGCGGCGCTGCACAATCTGCGTCCGTATTTGCCAGCCAGTGCGGTCGTCGTCTTCCTGTTTGGCCTGGTTCACGGGTTTGGTTTTGCGAGCGTACTCAGTGAATTGACAACAGGAACAGGCAATATCGCCTGGGCTCTCTTTGGCTTTAACCTGGGCGTTGAGGCAGGACAGGTTGCCATTACTCTGCTGGTGATGCCTCTGCTCATCAGCCTGAGACGTCTCGGCTGGTATCGACAAGTGTTGGTACGGTATCTGTCGGCGGCGCTGGCGGCATTGGGTAGCTACTGGGTCTTGGCGCGGATCTGAGCCAGGGTCCGTTCCAGAATCAACTTATGCGCACTCAATGCAGCGCGTGCTGTAAGGAACGGCGATCAGACGCGCTTCGGTAATCTGGTCGCCACACTGGTCACAGACGCCGTATTGACCAAGGGCGATGCGCTTCAAGGCATCCCGTATGTGATCCGCTTCATGCCGCGCCTCGTCGGCAATGACATTAAGCACTTCGTCGTTCGCGGACTCAGCTGCTTGCTCTTCAAAGTCAGCAGACAACGGCTCATCCCGGTGGCTGGCATGGCGCGCTGCCTTTTCAGATCGTGCTTCCAACGCTTCAAGTCGCTCGAGTAGGTCGGTGCGTATTCTTTCGGTATTCATGGATCCCCCTGAAGATGAGTAAGGCGGTTACTATCAGACTACAGATCGGGTAACTTGGGGTATTGATATAAATCATCCTCAGGCAACTTGTGCGAAAGGCATCTAATCTGAAAACACAGACTGTCCGTATATAGCTATATCTATCATTAAAGGAGTCATTCTGTATGGATCCAGAATTTCAGCTACAGCTGATCAGGGCGGTGGCGCGCGGTGAGCGACCAGCGTTTGAGGAGTTGTACCAGGTGACGGGGCCGAAGTTATACGGTGTCGCTATGCAACTCATGCGATCGCCTGAACGGGCTGAAGAGGCGTTACAGGAAGCCTTCGTTAAAATCTGGCACAACGCTGGGGACTATCACCAGGGACGTGGCAGCGTCATGACCTGGATGAGCAGTATCGTACGTTATCGATGTATCGATCTGCTCAGGTCAAAAAGCGCAAAGGAGGACCGACAGGATTCTCTCGATGAGGAGGGGGCGCCGGAACTGATCGCACCGGAGCAACCAGAGGATCCTGAAAACCAGGCTCTGGAGCGTTGCATGGAAACGCTTGATACACATGATCTGCAGTATATCCACCTGGCGTACTATCGCGGATTGACCCACGCAGAGATCCAGGAGCACACGGGAACGCCACTCGGTACCGTGAAAAGTTGGATACGTCGTGGCCTTCAACGTCTGAAGAGGTGTCTTGAAGAATGAATTATTTAAATGACGAACGTCTCGATGCGCTGGCGGCAGACTATGTCATGGGGACCATGCAGGGGCAGGCTCGCCGCCGGTTTGTGCGTTTGATGCAGGCCTACCAGAAAGTGCGTGAACGGGTATGGCACTGGGAGCAGCTGCTTGCGCCAATGAATGGCCGTATCGAAGCTCAACAGCCGCCTGAAAGAGTGTGGCAGGAAATCAGCCGCCGTATCGGCTTTATCGATACCACGCAAAATGCGGCCAACGATGAGCCTCAGAGCAAAGGCGTGATGGCCTGGACGGGTGGCTTTGCGACCGCCGCAGTGCTGTTAATCGGTGTGTTCTTAATGCGCCCTGAGCCTACGGTCGCTCCTGGGGGCATACCAGAGACAATGATCGAGCAGGTCGCTGTGTTCACTCAGGATGAACAGCCGCTCTGGTTGATGGAAGTGGCAGGCAATGAGCTGACGGTACAGGCAACCAACGCCGTACAGCCGTCTGATGAGCATGATTATGAATTGTGGATTGTGCCAGAAGACGGCAGTGCGCCAGTGTCACTGGGCTTGATGCCAGAAGACGGTCGCATCACACGCACGCTTGCCGTGAATACTCACGATATAGCGATCAAAGCAGTTGCCGTCAGTCTTGAGGCGCCGGGGGGCTCTGTCACCGGAGCACCGGGTGAGGTTCTGTACGTGACCGGATTAACCATTCTATAGTTCTAAACAGAAAGTGTTCTACAGACAGTTAGTAAGGCACAAAAAACCGGCACACAGTGCCGGTTTTTTTGTGGAGCTATTCCTCTCCGATCGTCAGGCTCACCGAGGCTGGAGTCAGCCCCGTTGTGGCCCAGAATGCCTTTTTTCTGAAGTGAAAGTGGTTATACTCTCAGGCTAATAGGGACAACACCGCCATTATTAATCAGCGACAAGGACGCCCAAATATGTTCTCCAATTCCGCCCCAAATCAAGACGTGATCATTGCTGGCCAGCACTCTGGTAAGCCTGTAACAATTGTACCTACAGCTAAGCCCGTTTATGACCAGCTGGCTAAATTAGCCCGTGATGGTAACAACTACTGGGCTGAGATCACGGTGAAAGCCATTAACGAGCTCGCTGCGGGTCGGTTACACCAGAGCAATATCTTTGTTAAGCCTGGTGCGGTTCACCGCAACGGTACTGAAGAATTCGTGATGATCTTGCCGGGCTGCAAGGTCACCTGTGAAAAGTTGGATGCTGATGGATTTCGTATTCTCCATTTTGAAGCTGATATTCACTATGGGGAGGCGATTAAGGCTAAAGCTAAGCCGGGGCTTTACCAAGCATCAAAAATAAATGGTGCATGGAAAGCTGAACTCAGAAAAGATGGGCTGATTGAACATAAAGAAGATCGATTAGTTGCAATTTCTGATAGTGGTTATGACAACCCCGATGAAGCTGCAGGAATTGCAGCTCCTAGAATCGGTGAAGCGCCGCATGTTGGTAGCTTACGAGTTAATACCAAAGGCTTTGATTTGCACTTTACTCCGGGTGAAAAGCGTATTGGTGGCTTGAGCAATTACCGGAATGCGATTCGGGTCAATCAGTATACAGAGCTACACGAGTCAGCGATGTTATTGGCGCGCACCATGTACGAGGCGAAGGAGGTTCCGGGTGTTACATGGGTTTCTGAGGATGGTGGTTCTGGAGTACTCACTCAAGCAATGACTATTATAGCTGCTCAAGGGATTCAGTTACCTAGCCACGTTGTTTTCATGTTTAACCCGACGACATCACCAAATACCGCAGTGAAAGCGGCTCATAACCTTGGTGTGCTGCTGGACCGTAAGTTCATCAAGACACGTCCTATCAATATTGTGGGAAATCGTGATCACCTCGAGATGAACTGGAATCGTTGGAAGAGTGAGAATGATAGTCTGACGGCATTGCAGGCGGGTGTTGATGCCTTTGCTTATGGTAAAAGTTTGCAAGGTATGATTATGACTGGCGCAACTATTGCGGCTGGATTCGCTGGCGTGGCGGGTGTCAGCTTGACAGCTCCGGCTGCACTTACCACCTTTCTTGCTGCTATTGGTGGAGCACTTGCAGCAGGAAAAGCTGTGGGAACTGTCGCTAGTGTTGGGAACGGTCTAGTAGAGAATTTACTACCTAAGCATCATGATAAGTTGAAAGGTAAGTTTTAATGCGAAATTTCATTAAATACTCGAAATTAAAACTGCGAGATCGACCAGAAAGTTGTACTCCAGTTGGTCCGGATTTTAACTCTTCGACTACACAATCGGTTCTGCTTGTCGGTACAAGGATAGTATTTAAAGCGCCGCGGCATGACCCTTCCCCCTATGGGAAAACACCACAGAGGCGAATGAAAAAATCATACTCTTTAAAATCTGCCAGACTGCTCAATAGGAATGAGCAACCTAGTCAAAGCTGGCAGCATACAGCGTTATTTTTTCGGAGTTGGAGTTTTTGCGGCCCTTGGTTTACGGGGCATATGGGGAGCGTGTCGTGCTATCTCGACGTTATACAGCTAGCTGAGCCCAACCCACAAGTTAATTTCATACACCCCCGTGCACTAGAAGCTGCGGCGCTTGCTTTCTTGACTGCAACCTATGGCCATCGGGTGTACTGCAAAAAAACAGGAGAAATGCATTATATAGGTCCTCTGAACTGGTCAGCACTTAAACAGCTTGATGTGCTATCGGTGCAGTTTGATAGCGAAAATACTTTTAGCGGAGCAGATCCTGTTCGCCATGTTTTTATTCCAGTCTCTCGGTCTCATATTGTACGCTTCGCTTTGAGCATTCATCAAAGCGCCTCTGGGACCCGCGAAGAAGTCGATAAAAAAGTCGACCCTGCACCTTTCAAAGAGCTGGTAGATAACATCGTCGGTAGTATTCAAGTAACTCTGTCGCCAGAAGCTCAAGCGGATTGGGATGAAATCAAGAAGAACAACCCTGATGCCAAAGTATCTGAGACCTGCGCACCGTTAAAGTGGCCTGCGGATGTCGATAAAGACGGGCTTACTATTTTAGAGTACGATCCGAAGCGTTACGCTTGATTGCTTCAGTGTCAGGGCTATGAAAGGCAAGTTTTAATGCGTAATTTTATTAAGTATTCCAAATTTAAATTGCGTGACCG
>NZ_DFQB01000033.1:0-14393 GCF_002377545.1 Thalassolituus sp. UBA3500
GGTAGAGCACAACCTTGCCAAGGTTGGGGTCGGGAGTTCGAGCCTCCTTTCCCGCTCCAAATTCAAAAAAGCCGGTTCAGAAATGAGCCGGCTTTTTTATTGTCTGGCATTTGTAGCGGTTCAACTCCCGACCAGGGTCGTGAGCTGGGGCGCCAGTCCGATCGGCCTCCTTTCCCGCTCCAAATTCAAAACCCTCTGCACGCAAGTGCAGGGGGGTTTTCATTTTACGCGGTTCAGTCGGCTACGCCTCTTTGCGTTGCACATCCATGTGCACGTCCTTCGGACTCGCTTCGCTCGCGTTAAATCGTTCCCGACGATTTAATCCCGCTCCAAATTCGAAAAAGCCGGTTCAGAAATGAGCCGGCTTTTTTATTGCGTGCGATTTGATTGCGGCGAGATAAAGGTATTGTGCGCGTTGCTCGGGGACCGTGTGCCGAGGGGATACGGCACCCGAGCCTACAGGGACGTATTTACGGCGTGTCCCTGAGTAACGTGTGCAATGCCTTCTATACGTAATCTGATTGCTAAGAATCAGTGCAGGCTGCGCCCCGCAGAGCGGTAGTCGTATTCTTTGCCTTCAGCTTCGGCCTCTGCTGCCATTTCATCGAGATGCTGAAAGCGTGTAATTTCTTCATCGCTGAGAAAGTGCATGCACTCTCCACCAAAGAACCACAGCAGCGCGCGGTCTACGGCGGGCATTAATTGTGGTTGGTGTGTGCCAATTTTGCTGAACAGATCCTGCCCGGCGTCGTAGGCTGAATCCCTGTGTTCTGTGAGCTGATCAATAACGTCACGGAATTGTTGTAGAATGTCGGCATCTATGACCCCTGACTCGTTTGCTGCGGCCTTTTCGATACGAGAAAGCGTTTCGTTCAGCAGTTCGAGGTGGTATTTCAGTCGGTTATTCATTTTCTATCTCAGAAGGTATTCAGTTTATGGTTGCAGCCCTGGCGGTTGAAAACCTTTCCAAGGTGTACGGCAACGGTTTTGAGGCCCTGAAGGGTATCACGCTTGAAGTTGCCAAAGGGGATTTCTTTGCCTTGCTAGGCCCTAATGGTGCCGGTAAGTCGACAACTCTGGGCATCGTGTCTGGGCTCGTTCAGAAGAGCTCTGGCAGTGCTTACGTGATGGGTCACGATGTGAATGGTGATGCTTTTCAAGCGCGTCGCTCACTCGGTGTGGTGCCTCAGGAATTTAACTTCAATCAATTTGAGAAGGTTTACGACATCGTTGTGACTCAGGCGGGTTACTTTGGTCTGAAGCCCTCTGAAGCTCGCGCGAATGCCGAGGAGCTTCTGAAAGCTCTCGATCTTTGGGAGAAACGCGACACGCCATCACGTATGTTATCTGGTGGTATGAAGCGTCGTTTGATGATCGCTCGGGCGCTGGTTCATAAGCCCGACGTCCTGATTCTCGATGAACCAACCGCGGGGGTTGATATTGAGTTACGCCGTTCGATGTGGGAATTCATGGAGGATCTCAATAAGAAAGGCACGACCATTATTCTGACAACCCACTACCTCGAAGAAGCAGAGCAGCTGTGCCGGAATATCGCCATCATCAACAAAGGCGAAATCGTTCAGTGTACGAGTAAGCGTGAATTGTTGAGCCAGCTGACGACTGAAACCTTTGTTTTCGATCTTTGCGAATCGTTACCAGAGGGTTTTTCGTTGGAAGGCTTTGAGTTTTCTTCACCGGCTGACGAGACGCTCGAAGTTACGGTAGAAAAAGGGCAGAGCATTAATCGCATATTCACGATGCTCACAGAAAAAGGGCTGGAAGTCCGGAGTATGAGAACCAAGTCGAATCGTCTTGAGGAGTTATTTGTGAATCTGGTACGGGAGAGTAATTCATGAGCCCGATGCGCGTTCAGTGGGTAGCGTTTCAGACGATAGTTACCAAAGAAATTCGACGTTTTATGAGAATCTGGCAGCAAACTTTATTGCCACCTGCGATCACCATGACGTTGTATTTTATCATCTTCGGAAATCTGATCGGTAGCCGGATTGGTGAGATGGGCGGGGTCGACTATATGGCCTATATCGTTCCTGGGCTGATTATGATGAGTGTCATCACTAACGCCTACGGCAACGTTTCTTCGTCTTTTTTTAGTAATAAATTTCAGCGCAGTATCGAAGAAATGATGGTGGCTCCTGTTTATCCCGTCACCATTCTTCTCGGCTTTGTTGCTGGCGGTGTGGCCCGTGGCGTTGCAACGGGCGTGATCGTTACCATGTTGTCGCTGTACTTCACAGACCTGCAGGTGCATCACGTTGGTGTGATGGTTGGGGTTGTTTTACTGTCGGCGATTCTTTTTTCTCTGGGCGGCTTTATCAATGCGGTTTTCGCAACCAAGTTTGATGATATTGCGATTGTGCCTACCTTTATTATCACGCCGTTGACCTACCTCGGTGGTGTGTTTTACTCGATCAGCCTGCTGCCTGATTTCTGGCAGGATGTTTCGAAACTGAATCCTATCCTCTATATGGTAAATACCTTCCGCTACGGTGTGCTGGGGGTGACGGATATTAATGTTTACGTCGCGTTTGGGATGCTGGTTTTGTTTATTCTTATATTGGGTAGTTACAGCATCTGGTTGCTGCGACGGGGTACAGGTATGAGGCAATAATTATGGGGTCAGTACACAGTGAGACTAATCCTCTCGGCAAAACATCTGAATATCCCGAGCACTATGACGCCGGTTTGTTATTTCCTATCGATAGGAACGAAAGCTGGAAGGCATCGGGAGATGATCGCTCAGAAATAGATTTCTACGGCGTTGATATCTGGAATGGCTACGAGGTTTCCTGGTTAACTGCGAAAGGTAAGCCTGTCGTTTGTGTAGCGGAATTTCGTGTGCCGTCTGATAGCCCGTTTCTCGTTGAGTCTAAATCGTTCAAGTTGTATCTGAACTCATTTAACCAGGCACGATTTGAAAGTGAATCTGACGTTAAGGCGGTGATGGAGAGAGATTTATCCCGCGCGGCTGGCGGCCCGGTAACGGTTGATTTTCATGGGATGAATTACGTATATCCGTCCGCGCCGGACGCCCACTGTATCGATGATGTCGACGTCGATATTTCGACTTACACACCATCACCGGATCTTCTGGCAGTGGTTTCTGACAGTCGGTTCGACGGGTGGATATGCAGCCATCTGCTCAAATCAAACTGTCCTGTGACGGGCCAGCCAGACTGGGGTTCGATTTACATCTATTACAAGGGGCAGGAGATAGATCAGGCGTCGCTGCTGGCATATCTGGTCTCGCTGCGCCAGCATCAGGATTTTCACGAGCAGTGCGTTGAGCGAACATTTCGTGATATTCAGCAACGTTGTGCGCCTGAAAGCCTTACGGTGTATGCCCGCTATGTTCGTCGTGGCGGGCTGGATATCAATCCATTCCGGACGACAGAGGAAACTTTCGAAGCGTTGAACTTTCGGTTACAACGTCAGTAGTCACGTCATCGGCGTCTGCAGGTTGGTTCAAACGCAGGCGTCGAGCTGCTTTTTCCAGCGTTTCTGCTGTCCTCAGTCGCTCAGCTTCTGTCATCTGATCGCGGTCGAGGCGAAGACTGAATCCCTCAGACTCTTTAACAAACTGGCGTTCGTTGGAGTCATCCTGATTGCGGTAATCACGCACTTCAAACGTAGGGATGGGGTCGCGGAAACCTTTAACGATAGCGTTGCCTCGACTGCGGCAATCGATCTTGTCGCGGATCAGTGTGTAAGTGTCCTGCGATACCAGAATTTCGCCTGATCTTGCTTCGGTTTCAAGTCGCGAAGCCAGATTCACTTCTTTGCCAATAATGGTGTAGTCCATACGGCTTTCGGTACCAAAGTTACCAACCGTGCAGTACCCGGTGCTGATCCCCATACGAATTTGCAATGGTGCAGATATGCCCTGATCTGCCCAGCGCTGGCGGAGCACTTCCATATGGTTGCGCATTTCAATCGCCATCGAAACGCAGGCGAGGGCGTCGCGCTTGGTGCCCTTGGTTTTAGGGTCACCAAAGAAAATCATAATGCCATCGCCGATGAACTTGTCGATGGTGCCGCCGTACTTGAGGGCAATATGAGACATGTCGGTCAGATAGGTGTTGAGCAGGTCGGTAAATGATTCGGCTTCCATTTGCTCTGAGAGTGCCGAGAACCCAACAATGTCAGAAAAGAATACGACGAGCTTCTTGCGCTGAGTCTCGAGTCGAACCTGGCGGCGGCCAGAGAAAATTGACTCCCAGATCTGAGGTGCTACGTATTTAGATACCTGATGCGAGAGGGCCTGGAAGCGCTCAACCTGGCCCTGAAACTTCATCTTTAATCGCATGAGGTCGCGTGCCTGTCGGTAACTGTTATGTGCGGTCAAAGCCAGGTGAAATCCGACACCTGCTGCGGTGGCAACAAATACTTCGTAGGGAACAGGTGCAGGCTGTGTATAGCCAGTCAGAAGGTAGGCGGCGCCTGCGCCGGATACCAGAGAAATAATGCAGAATGCCCAGGCAGTGAGACTACCTACGACAATAAAACTGGTGTTTATCATCACCGCGAAGAGAACGACGATCTCAATCGGGAAATTAATGAGCCCTAGGAATATGCCACACAGCAGAGCATCTCCGTGAATCAGAAATTGGCGTGTTGTGTAGGCTTTGCGACGTCGGAAAGGGCCGCTCGCGAAGTAAACAAGGTGAGGGTACAGCAGCGCGAACATCGCTATACCATCGCTGCTCTCCGGGAAATATCCAAAATGAATGCCCGTGTAGATACTGACGGCTGCCACTGCATAACCGAATATCCGTGCAACATAATCTTGTTTGGGTAGCGTCGTTTCGTGGAACTGCGCCTGGGCCTGCGAACTCGACATGTAACTTCACCGATTGTTTATTATTATGTGGCGGAGCGGGGCGGAACTAATAACTTTGCCTTAGTCATACTTATATAGACATTCTGACGACACGGCAAGACCCTGACCCATTTGTCACAATACTGCGTAAATACCTACGCATGGCCTGTAATGATACATTGGAGCCCTGATGGACGCAATTAGAGCGATAACCGAGCGAGTGTCGGTGGCACAGCTCACCGGACCTGACATCACTCAAGAGCAAAAAGAGGTCCTTTTCAAAGCCGCAATGAGAGCCCCGGATCACGCGTGGATGAGGCCTAGCCGATACCTCACGATTGAAGGCGAGGCCAGAGAAGAGCTTGGCAAGATTTTCTATAAATACCAGGCAGGCCGTGAAGTCCTCTCACCGGAGAAAGCCAAAAAGGTCAAGAATATGCTGCTACGGGCCCCTTTGGTGATCGTCGGCATCACTCACCTTGAAGAGCATCCAAAGGTCCCTCGGGATGAGCAGTTACTGTCTACGGGCGCCGGCGTACAGAATATGCTTAACGCTGCATACGCAATGGGGCTTGGTGCTATCTGGCGCACTGGCGCTATGGCCGAATGTGAAGGTGTTCGTAAAGCACTCGGGTTACGCCCTGATGATGTCATTACAGCCTTCCTCTATGTTGGCCATATTAATACGACGCCAAAACCCGTCCCTGAGGTAGACCTGTCTGAATACGTCTCTGCCTGGACCGGTGAAATCAGTTAAAAAACAAGGCATTAGCCAGTAATGGTTGACCTCGTACAGTGCCATGCGTATAGTGCGCGGCGCTGGTGAGGTGTCCTATTGGATGACTCGCAGAGAACGTCGGAGTTTACGACGACGGTAACGAGCACGCGTAAGTGCGACTTACAGCCTGTTATCAGGCAACGTAGACGAACAAGGTGAGGTGTCCGAGTGGCTGAAGGAGCACGCCTGGAAAGCGTGTATAGGTTTATCCCTATCGAGGGTTCGAATCCCTCCCTCACCGCCATTAATTCAAAGAACCCGGTCAATTGGCCGGGTTTTTTATTGGCTGGCGTTCAGGTTGCCAGTGACCAGTGAGGGCAGGGTGAGAACCCTCGCTGGGTTCGAGTAGAGCGAAGCGAAACAACGTCGGAGCCTGCGACGACGGCCCGAAGGGCGTAAGTCATCCCTCCCTCACCGCCATTAATTCAAAGAACCCGGTCAATTGGCCGGGTTTTTTATTGGCTGGCGTTCAGGTGCGTAACGCACACTCCACCCGTGGTGCTCCGAATCGGTTTTTTCTGGCCGGCGACTTGCTGATTCTTCTCTCTAATCTCATTTTGTATGTCTATTCTTTAAGTTTCTTGCGGCACAGTTTCGGTTAAATGTGGCCATTACTCCGAAATTATGGCCGATGGATGTTGTCGCGCTGAAAAACAGGCGTGTATTCTTGTGGTGAGCGCAAAGCAAAAACAACAAGAGCGCAGCAGGGACTATGGATCTCGACACAAAATGCATACCGCTGGGTCACATCCAGACCTATTTCAACCTGAAGAAGTCCATCGAAGTCGATGCCGACTGGCTGATGAAGCGCACGGGGATTACTCCCGAGAACCCCGATGAGCTGATGCAGGCAATCACCGGACTGGAGCCTTCGGCCATGTATGCACGCGCGGGCGTCGACTTAGGCGATGAAGATGGTGTTGGGATGTTTGTGTCCTCCCGGCAGGTGCTCAACCTGGTCGGTCAAATTATTGAAGCCCTGGATATGCCCTACATTGGTTTACCGATGGGCAACCTGATGACAGTTTCCCACCATGGTATGGCGGGCCTTGCAGCGGTGACGCAACCGACACTCTGGGACTGCGGTCAGGCAGTTGTACGTTATTGCCGCGAACTGTTTCCCCCGCTGGAGATGAGCATCACCCTCGACGGTGACGAGGGCTGGTTCTCTATTGAAGAGAATACGTCACTGGCGCCCTACACCCACTTTTTTGTGGAACTCAACATGGTCAGTTTTTACAACATTTTTCGCGACCTGGTGGCCAATGATCCGGAGCTGATGCCTGTGAGAGTGGAGCTGGGGTATCCCGAGCCCGCATGGGGCCACATTTACAGGCGTTACTTCAAGTGCCCGGTTGTCTTTGGCTGTCACCAGTCGCGGATTATCGGAAAGGCATCGCTTGCTGAGTATGAACTCCCGCTTGCGAATCGCCTGATGGCGATGACTGCCGAAAAGTCGCTCTTTGAAAATATCCCAACCCGCGCAATGAAGTATTTACCGCTGCGCTTGCGGAGGTTGCTCATCCGTTATTATGGGGCGTTTCCATCCCTGGAAAATGCGGCCAGTGAACTCGGGATGAGCGGGCGAACTATGAGAAGAAAGTTGAAGGATGATGGAACCTCTTATCAGCAAGAACTCGACTTCGTGCGCCAGAAGTTTGCTCGTGAATATTTTGCCAGGGGTGGAGATTCCATTACTGAGCTCGCACATCTCTTAGGTTTTGCGGATTCTTCGGCGTTTGCTAAGGCGTTTCGGCGCTGGACGGATATGTCACCAAAAGAGTATATGGCGTCAATTCAGGCCAGGACATAACCATAAATGGCCATCGGTCGAAGGTGGCCGAAAACACCATCTGATAGTGGCCATTTCAGACCGATGACTGTCCAGCAAATGCGAGCAGACGGTCGGGTTAACGACTTAGAGTAGATCACAGGTTCGGAATCTACCGACCATTATAAAAATAATGATATTCAAAGGTGATCTCATATGTCTGACTTCAAATTGAAGGCAAGCACCATCGCTCTGAGCGCAGCACTGCTGTCTCCGCTAGCTGCTAACGCTGCTGTTGAAGGTCCATCCGGCATGGACTTCTATGAAGTTCCATCAATCAATACTACGCAGAATGGTGACCTGATCTGGTACCGTGAAACGTCAGTCAACCTCGGTGCTGGTGCGTCTCTGGCAAAAGCTTACAACGTAATGTACCGCTCTACTGATTCTCTGGGTGCGCAGAACGCTGTCACTGGTACCGTTCTGGTTTCCAGCAAGCCTTGGGAAGGCTCAGGTGATCGTCCTACTCTGAGCTACGCGGTTGGTACTCATGGTCTGGAGCAGAGCTGTGCTCCTTCTATGCAGATGCGAGCTGGCACTGATTACGAAGCGCGTAACATTCGTGCTGCTCTCGAAAAGGGTTATGCCGTTCTCGTGACTGACTACGAAGGTTACACCACAGGTGCTACACCGACTTATCTGGCAGGTGAGTCTCAGGCACATGCTGCACTCGATATCTTCCGCGCGGCTTCTCAGATTCCTCGTGCTGGCATCAGTGCTGACGCTCCTGCTGCTGTATGGGGTTTCTCTCAGGGTGGTCAGACGGCTGCGTGGGTAGGTCAGATTGCTGATGAATACGCTCCGGACCTGGATCTGGTAGGTGTTGCTTCTGGTGGTACTCCGGCGGATTTCCCTGTAGTCGCTGATTACCTTAACGGCAGCACCGGTGCTTCATTCCTCCTGGGCGGTATTATCGGTCTGTCTGAACAGTACCCTGATGATATCCCAGTGAACGACCTGGCAAGTGCTAATGGTCTGGCTGCTATTGAAGACTACAAAACCAAGTGTACTTTTGAGTTTCTGTTCGACTACATGAACGACTCACTGAGCTCATACACTGTAGGCAACAAAGATCTGGACGAGCTGCTGCAAGTTCCAGCAATTGGCCAGCGTATTAATGACCAGAACCTCGGTGAAGATGGTGCAGACGTTCCTGTGCTTCTGTACCACGGTACTGCGGATGAGTTCATTCCGATTGAGCAGAGCGTACAACTGAAGCGAGACTACTGCGGTCGCTTCGATAAAGTGACTTACGATGTATACCCAAGCGAGCATATCGTGACCTTGTTCCAGGCAGCGCCTGGCGTGCTTACATGGCTTGATGAGCGTTTTGCTGGTCAGAACCCGCGTAACAGCTGTTACAGCCTGAAGCAGAACCCAGTGTCTAATGCGAACCCGGGTGGCGGTGACTTTATCGTAACTCTGGACGAGTGGAATCTGGATGCAGAGCTGCAGCTGGCGACTCTGAATCAGACGGTTGAACTTCCTGAAGATACGACCATTACTGCGGATGCAAACATCACTGATGAGAGCCTTGTAGGTGACTTGTATGTGCCTGACTTCGAAGCCGAGCTGAACATTCTGGTCAATCTGGACGTTTCACTGTCAGTAGAGCCTGTTGGTCAGATCGAAGCGACTAACCGTCTGAGCCGTGATGGCATTCTGGCGATTAATGGTTCAACACAGGCAAACGTTCTTATTAACGCTGCTGGTTTCGGTTGGCTGAAGCTGCCATTTAACTGTAAAACCACTGAGCCTGCGAACTTTGACCTTGACTGGGAAGGGCCTATTGCTGACTTCGGTGCGGGCGGTATCGTCTTCGAAGGTGAGACAGAGTTTGCAGAACTTGAGTGTGGTTGGATGACATCTCTGTTTAATGCTCTCGTGGCAGGCCCAGGTCAGGAATACAGCTTCCGTCTGGTTCCACCAGCACCAGACCGTCTCTGATTCGATCCTCCCCTTGGATCGTTGCTTGAGCCGGGGAGGGCCTTGTGCCTTCCCCGGTTTTTTGCCTTTCATTTGCTGAATATGTAGTGAGGTAAGTATGTGGAAAGTAGCCATTGTTTCAGTCGCCGCTATTGCCGCTGGCCTGTATGTTTTCAGGGCAGAGGTTCCAGTAATTTCAGAAGTTGTTCGGGACTCCTCCAGTGTAAAAGTGATCAGCAAGCCGGAGTATTCCCAGAAGGATCTTGCCGCGATGACGCCAGATCAGCTTCTTGAAATGCAGAGTGTGGCACTCTCTGCGGTCAGAGATACGGCTGGCGACGCCGGTGAACTGAAATCTCTGGATAGCCGGCCTGATTTTGTATCGCCCGCTGAGTGGCTGATGCTCAGAGCAGTTGCAGGGCGCAACGCTGAACCTGAGCAGGAGCTTTTGCGTTTGGTAAATCTGCTTCGGTTTAACAAACAGCTGGAAGCGCTCGAAATTGCTTCTGATGAAAGAGAGAAGGAACAGTTGAGTGAGGCTGTGCTGTCGCGAATCCCTCAGCGTATTGAGAATCAGGAAATGTCCGTTGAGAAGGCTCAGCGTATTCAGCTGAGAATTATTTCAGCGATGTACGAGGATGAAGACAGGATCAGAAGTCGTGCAGCAGAAGAAGCGCGCAGAATTGGCTCTGAGTTCAATATTAAAGCATCCTGACTCGTTCTGTTACCTTGGGCCGCTTACATATGCGGCTCTTGCCCCTGCGCCTGAAGTGGCTGTCTGACAGGCATGGACGCCAATATTGAACTCTCACTAGCTGATTGCTATGTTCCGGTATCGACGTATTGGCTGGAACACCTATGGACCTTGATACCCCCTGCATCCCCCTTGGTCATATCCTTACTTATTTTAATATCGCCCAGAAACCTGAAGTCGGAATGGCAGCACCTCTCTATGGTGAAGATGAGAGGGCCGTCCAGCTAAATAAGCTAATGCAGGTTTCTATGGGGTTGGATCATCAGGACATGTTTCGTCGCGTGGGAGTAAACCTGGCAGAGGGCAATATCTCAGAGCGCTTTCTTACAGCAAGACAGGTGCTTGGGTTAACAGATATTGCCGTACAGCATATGAATATGCCGTATCTGGGTTTGTTTGTGGGCAATATCATGACGGTGTCGCATCATGGGCTGGCAGGTCTGACCTGTGTAACTCAGCCAACGCTGCGGGAGTGCAGTGAAATGACTGCGCGCCTCTGTCGTGAGCTTTTTCCTCCTCTCGAGATGTCTGTGCATGAGGCTGATGGACTTGTTTGGTTGGCCATCGATGAAAACATATCTCTGGCACCGTATACCCACTACTTTATGGAACTGAATAGCATCAGTTTTTACAACATTGTCAGAGATCTGGTGGGTCGCGTTCCTGAACTTCAGCCTGTCGCGGTTGAGTTCTCATACCCTGAGCCCGAGTGGGGACATATATATCGACGGTATTTTAAATGCCCGGTGCGGTTTGATTGTGCTCAGACCCGGATAATCCGAAAGTCGGGCAGTGCGGATTTTGAATTACCCCTGGCCAACCGGCTAATGGCGATGACGGCAGAAAAATCACTTTTCCAGCGTATCCCGACACGGGCAATGCAGTTTTTACCGCTTCGATTACGCCACTTTCTTGTTCGTTCGTACGGCGCAATGCCATCGCTGGAGCGAGCTGCCAGCGAACTCGGCATGAGCGGGCGTACGTTGCGCCGCCGGCTCGCTGAGGATGGCACGACCTATCAGAAAGAAATGGACGTTATCAGGGAGCGCTTCGCACGTGGATATTTCGCTCGGGGTGGTCACTCAGTGGCAGAGCTCTCTGAGTTGCTCGGTTTTAGCTCGTCTCAGTCATTTTCGCGGGCGTTTACGCGTTGGACGGGTAAGAAGCCTGCAGACTTTATGAAACGTGAAGTCAGTAAGTCAGAGGCCTGACGGCCAGCGCGTTTGATAGCATTTCCCCTGAACTCAACTAAGCTTTCTGGATGATGAACTTTTTAGTATTACTCTGGAGCTGCTCGTGTTCTTTCGATCGCCTAAAAAAGTAGTAGAGACAATTCCATCCGCCGAATGTGACGCGCATATTCATAAGCTGGAGCAGGAGAACGAGCTTCTTCACAAAGTTAAAGTCGTTGCTGACATGCGCTGTGAATTTGGCCTGACGCAGTATCAGTACGTCAAAGACCTTCAATCCCTCTGGTTCAGTTCTACAGATGCAATCGACAGTATCCGCAATACCATGGCTGGCTCGGCAACCCGACTCACTGAAGAGAATCAAAGCGTTCAGGCCTCACTGGCGCGTGTCAGTGAGATATCGACAACGCTCGGGCGCCTCACCGAATCTCTCGACATTATCCAGAATGAATCTCAAGAGGCCTCCACCGCTGTTGGTGGGCTGAAATCAGTGGCATCAGGGATTGAAGATTTCGTCAGTCTCATTAAGGGCATCTCTGAACAGACGAATTTACTCGCGCTGAATGCTGCTATTGAAGCGGCCCGTGCCGGTGAACAAGGGCGTGGCTTCGCCGTTGTTGCGGATGAAGTACGCACGTTAGCGCAACGCACTGCTGACGCGACGGCAGAAATTGATGCCCTGATTTCTACCATCGGAGGCGAAGTTGACCGCGTTGCTCGCGGCATTGCTGCCCTCGGTGAACGTGGCGCAGTACTCTCGGAGGAGGTCGGTACTGTATCTTCGCATATCAACGAAGTTGGCGAGGTTGCCGGCCAGGTGTGTCAGAGCTTTGAGCGGACATCTGCGGAGTCTTTTCTTGAGACAGTAAAACTGGATCATATCGTCTGGAAGGGGCAGGTTTATGCAGCCATAAGCCAAAGCCAGGACGTCGAACTGCCTGAACTTGCCGACCATACTATGTGCCGTCTGGGTAAGTGGTACGCAGAAGGTGAGGGGCGAGAAAAGTACAGTCATCTCAGTGCGTACCGTCGTCTTGATGCGCCGCACAAGGGTGTGCATGAAAATGGATTCAAGGCTATGAAGGCTCATAGAGAGGGTAACCGGGATGCGATGTTGGGGTACCTGGAGGCGATGGAGACGGCGAGCCAGGAAGTGATTGCCACTCTCACTGAAATTGAGGAAGCCGTCGCACGCTGATTATCTTTGGGGCGACGCTGGATTCGCCCCGTATTCGCCATGCATTCGGGCAAGTATTTCTCTATAATCGCGGCAGTTTTGAGTTAACCGAGATCCCCCATGACTGTCCGCACCCGCGTTGCGCCGTCTCCTACCGGCGACCCCCATGTAGGTACCGCATATATTGCTCTGTTTAACCTCGCATTTGCGCGCCAGCACGGCGGGCAATTTCTTTTACGTATTGAGGATACCGATCAGGTACGCAGCACGCCTGAATCAGAGCAAGCGATTCTCGACAGTTTGCGCTGGTTGGGCATGGACTGGGACGAAGGCCCTGATGTCGGTGGCGATTACGGGCCATACCGTCAGAGCGAGCGTCGTGCGATCTATGAAGAGCACGTCCAGAAACTACTCGATAGTGGCAAAGCGTTTAAATGTTATCGCACCGCTGAAGAGTTGGATGCCTTACGTCAGCAAAAGCAGGAAAGCGGTAATCAAACTGCTCTGAAGGTATCTGATCTTGCATTGCCTGATGATGAGGTGAACGAGCGCGAAGCCGCGGGTGCCCCTTATGTTGTGCGTATGAACGTCCCGGAAGAGGGTGTTTGTCTTGTCAAAGACATGCTGCGTGGCGAGATTGAGCTGGACTGGGCTCAAGTCGACGCTCAGATTCTGATGAAATCCGATGGCATGCCGACTTACCACCTGGCCAACGTTGTTGATGACCACCTGATGGCCATTACCCACGTGATTCGTGGCGAAGAATGGATCAGTTCGGCTCCGAAACATAAGCTGCTGTATGAGTACTTTGGCTGGGACATGCCAGAGCTCTGCCATATGCCGCTGCTGCGCAACCCGGACAAGAGCAAGCTGAGTAAGCGTAAGAACCCAACGTCGATCATGTTCTACGAGCGCATGGGCTTTATGCCTGAGGCCGTCCTGAACTATCTCGGGCGCATGGGCTGGTCGATGCCGGATGAGAGCGAAAAATTCAGCCGTGACGAGATGTTCAGTAACTTCGATATTAATCGGGTGTCGCTGGGTGGGCCGGTATTTGATGTAGAGAAACTGCGCTGGCTTAACAGCCTGTGGCTGCGTGAATTGTCTCCTGAGCAGTTCGTTGAGAAGTTCGCTCAGTGGGGCTTCCGTTCTGAAAATGTTCTGCCGCTGATTCCGCATGTACAGCCAAGGGTCGAAGTTTTCTCTGACGTTGCGCCGCTGGCCGGGCACTTTTTGTCGGGCATGACGCCTCTGACACCCGAAAGCTTTGAGCACAAAGTCCTCGATACAGAAGCAACGACGAATATCCTCCAGATGGGCCTTTGGCAACTTGAGGCAATTCGTCACTGGGAAAAAGAAAACATTGAGCAGGCGTTGTTCGGGCTGGCGAAGCAGATGGATGTGAAAATCCGTGATTTTCTTTATCCGTTCTTTATTGCGATTGCGGGTACGTCTTCAACTATTTCGGTGCTCGATACTATGGCATTGCTGGGGCCGGACATGAGCCGTGCTCGTGTGCGCCATGCCGTTGATGTGCTCGGTGCACCGGGTAAGAAGAAGCTGAAGAAGCTCGAAAAAGAGTACACGTCGCTTCTTATCGCCATCGAGAACGCACAGGCTGATAGTTGATCTGTTCGTCAACCAGTTGAACGGGAAGGGCGGCTGTTAAGCCGCCTTTTTTGTTTGAGTGGTGGTTGTAAGTTGTTGTTTATGTGAATTTTTTCCGTAAAACAGTTGACACGGCCGGGGGGTGTCATTATTATTCGCGCACGTTTTGAGACGGGGCCTTAGCTCAGCTGGGAGAGCGCAACACTGGCAGTGTTGAGGTCAGCGGTTCGATCCCGCTAGGCTCCACCAAAACCTTCTTGCTTGTCCTTGTGTCCCCATCGTCTAGAGGCCT
>NZ_DFQB01000033.1:14702-59916 GCF_002377545.1 Thalassolituus sp. UBA3500
TCGTCTAGAGGCCTAGGACACCGCCCTTTCACGGCGGTAACAGGGGTTCGAATCCCCTTGGGGATGCCATCTTTATTTCTGAACGTTATTTCGAAGCCGTGTTGGCTTACATTCCTATTTTTGTTTCGCTTTAATATCCAGTCTCAGGTCTTATCGCAATTGTTGCATAAAACCTGATTCCGCCCGCACTAACCCTGCCAATCACTTGCCGGAGTCGGTACAATTGGTACTTTCGATCGCGGTGATTGGTATGGTTCATCTCCCCAACGCAATTAAAGAAAAAGCCCGTGCAATTCGTCTTGTCGTATTTGATGTGGACGGCGTATTGACTGATGGCACTTTGAGTTATTCCGCCTCGGGTGAAGAGGTTAAGCATTTCAACGTAAAAGACGGCGTGGGAATCAAACTGCTGAATGTCTTTGATATTGATACTGCCATTATTTCTGCGAAAGACTCGGCGCCACTGGCGAAACGGGCGGCGGATCTGGGTATCAATCGCTTCTTTCCCGGTACCAAAGATAAATGGCCGGTGTTGGCTGATTTGATGGATGAACTGATGGTTGACCCTTCAGAGGTCTGTTATGTCGGCGATGATGTGATTGATCTGAAGGTCATGACTCGCGTTGGTCTTGCAATATCTCCGGCAGACGGCTTCTGGATGGTTCGTGATCGTGCAGATCTGATCACCGAGGCTCCGGGCGGGAAGGGGGTTGCGCGTGAAGTCGCGGATATCGTTTTGGGCAGTCGTATGCCGTTAGAAGAGGCTTACATTAAGGCGATGCTGCCAGAGTTTGAAAGTCTTAATGACGCTAAGGATAAATAAAAAGTGAAGATTTTAGTCACGGGCGCCGCCGGTTTTATTGGCGCCTTTACCAGTAAAAAACTGGTTGAAATGGGTCACGAGGTTATTGGTGTCGATAACCTCAATGACTATTATGATGTTGCACTTAAGCACGGCCGCCTGGGGTGGCTGGAGCCGTTAAGTGGTTTTCAGTTTCAGCAGTTGGAGCTGGCCGATCGTGATGCGGTTGCCGCGTTATTTAATGAGCATAAGTTTGATCGTGTTATTCACCTAGCTGCTCAGGCGGGTGTACGTTATTCCATCACGAATCCTCACGCCTACGTGGACAGTAACCTGATCGGCTTCGTGAATGTGATGGAAGGCTGCCGCCACCATGAGGTGGAGCATTTTGTCTATGCCTCATCCAGTTCGGTGTATGGTCTGAACACGCACTTGCCGTACAGCACCGGTGATCGTGTGGATCATCCAGTGTCTCTTTATGCAGCAACGAAAAAGTCGAATGAGCTGATGGCTCACACGTATGCACACTTGTACCGTTTGCCGACCACCGGACTACGCTTTTTTACGGTGTATGGCCCATGGGGGCGTCCGGATATGGCGTACTTCAGTTTCACGAAAGCCATCCTTGAAGGCAAAACGATTAATGTCTTTAACCACGGCAAGATGCAGCGTGATTTTACCTACATCGACGATATTGTTGAGGGCGTTGTGCGTATTGCTATGAAAGCGCCGGAGTCGGTTGAGAACTGGACGCCAGAATCTGGTGACTGCTCACGCAGCTCAGCGCCGTATAAAATCTACAATATCGGTAATCATAACTCGGTAGAGCTGGGCACCTTTATTGAAACAATTGAAGGCGCTTTGGGTGTCGAAGCCGATAAACATTATATGGAAATGCAACCCGGCGATGTACTGGCGACGTATGCGAATGTTGATGACCTGGCTGCTGACGTCGACTTCGCACCGAACACTCCGTTGGCGGATGGCATAGGCACCTTCGTTGACTGGTACAAAGACTTCTATAAGGTCAAATGATGTCTGGATATAAAATCGTCATTCCCGCGCGTTACGCATCAAGCCGCTTGCCGGGTAAACCACTGATTGATCTGGCTGGCAAGCCAATGATTCAGCACGTGTACGAGCGTGCGCTCGAAGCGGGTGCTGAAGATGTGGTTGTCGCGACTGATGACGACAGAATTGCTGATGTTGCACGCGGCTTTGGCGCTGATGTGGTGATGACATCGCCTGATCATGAGAACGGCACCGAGCGCATTGCTGAGGTGGTTTCTTTAAAGGGTTGGCCGGCCGATACGGTCGTTGTGAATCTCCAGGGAGATGAGCCGCTGATTCCCAAATCACTGATTGAGTTAACAGCGCAGGGGCTGTTGCAAAATGCGGATGCTGGGATGAGCTCGGTGTGTACGCCGGTCACAACCGCACATGACGCGTTTGACCCGAATGTGGTGAAGGTCGTGTTGAACGAGCGACACTTTGCGATGTACTTCAGCCGTGCACCGATTCCTTGGGATCGCGATCTGTACAAAGAGAGCCAGGAGGAGGTGACCGGTAGAATGCCTGTTTACCGTCATATTGGTATGTACGGCTACCGTGTATCGTTCCTGAATGATTATCGTGAGATGGCACCTTGTCCGATCGAACTGACCGAATCACTGGAGCAGCTTAGGGCACTTTGGTATGGCGTCGGTATTCATATGTCGGTTATTGATCAGGCACCGGGTCACGGCATTGATACGCCGCATGACGTTGAGCGTGTAGCTGCTATCCTGAAGGCAGGCCATCACAAATAAATTATGGGGTTACTATGAACGGAATTAGCCAGAAGTTGGGATACGCGGGGCTGATCCCGTTCATCTTTTTCTCTTTATCTGTGCTTGCCGGGAGTGCGTGGGCGCCCGATTTCTTCACCTTGTACTCGGCGTTAATCCTGAGCTTTATGGCGGGGGCATGTTGGGGTGTAATGCAGGCGCACCGCGATCACGTTTCCGCCGCTGAGCTGGGGCTATCCATCGGTGTGTTTTTGTGGGGCTGGCTGATGTACTTCGTCCCTCATATCGTGGGCCTGCCCGGCTTATTGCTCGGGTATTGGGTGCTGGTGTGGCTTGAGCGTCAACCGGTGTTTCGCCAGAGCTATAAACGAGACTACCGCACGATGAGATGGATACTGACTCTGGTCGTCAGTGCCTGTCATGCTATCGCTTTCTGGGGCTTGCTTAGATAATTTTGCCGCAGGTTATATTGATAGCCTGCGCGCTTCTCTTGGTCGTTGGCCCGTTTCTGTGAGCGGTTTGTAGTAGGCCTCCATGCGTTTGACCCGACTGGCATCTCCCATCGTCGCAATTCCCTGAGTTTCAGTGGTGAGCTGTAACAACCCCCATGGGCCTGTAATGAGCAGGTCATCCTGCACTTCAGGAGTTACTCTCAGGCTTATCCGGCTGCTCAGACGTTGCTGAAGCCGCAATAGTGGGTGACGATTTATCCCGCCTCTTTCGGAGGGAATCAGGATTTTCACCCGGCGCCGATGTGAGTCCAGGGCAAATTCGCGGACGGCATGCAGTGCTGCCTTGTTCCACCATAGCGGGTGGGTTAAATCGGTACAGGTAATGAGCGCATTGCGTGGACGCATGGCGAGAATCATCTCTACCCACCCGACGAGAGAAATTAAATCGTTCTGCGGGTAAATGTTTTTATCGCGGCCAGGACGAAAAACATAGTTGGTTTCAGGTGCACCTGGGGCTTTGTATACGTTCAGGTGTGCGATACCTGCGTCGTCGAAAAAACCAGCTTCAATATTGAAGTCATTCTTCTGATAGAAGGGGATGGCATGTGCCTGAGCCGCACCCCGTATATCGCGTATTTTTAATTCGTTGCGAGCAAAATCTTCAATGGCATTAATCAGTCGGGAGCCCCAGTGCTGTTTCCTGAATTCTCTGAGCACTGCCATTCGTCCAAATTTACCGTTGTGCATAAGGCGGGCACAGCCGACCGGGTTTCTTCCCTCAAGAGCGAGAAAGTGAATTGCTTCGCTGTCGAATTCATCCCACTCCAGTTCGGGCGGAACATCTTGTTCTTTAATGAACACTTCTTCCCGGATTTTACGAATGATGTCGCGGGATGCCCGCCAGTCTGTGATGCGAATTTCCAAGTCGTTGCTTCCCTGTCTATCTGCAAAAATTCTGGTCTCTGATAAAAAGAATGGCTGCTTAAGTGTGAATCATCAAGCTGAGGCAGACTTAAACAGGAACAATCAGGTCACAGAACACTAAACTGGTTAATAAGGTTTTAAGGTGTGAGTCGTCAAAGGCTTCGATAAGCGATTGACTGTCGTAGCTCGCCTCGTCACATAGCACTTCAAGGGACTTGCCAGCGGAGGCTGGTAGATTGACGATTTCGCCCTGGCAGTAAAAAGCGGCGCCTGTGTCGTTGATGCTATAGGCGAAGCGCGCCTGAGGATGGCGAGTCCATTGTTCAGCTTCTTGCAGTGCTGAAACAGTTTCTGCCCAACCCTGTTCAGAGGTATCAAAGGTGGGGGCTTGCTCCTCATACTTTGCCTCGGTCATAAGCTGCCCGAGCGTTGCTTGGAGCAGGGCGGGATCACTGAGTGCGTCGACGAGGAGAGACTTAAGGCGCGCGGCAGCATCATCAGTGATCTCACCCGGCGAATGCTGAAGACTTAAGCTCGCGTCTGAGTAACGGTTATCTTCCGTTAAGGTTGGGAGCGCGGTGTCGATAGCGCGCTCGAGTAGCTCTGCCGTTGAAGGTGCCCGGAAACCAATAGAGTAGGTCATGCACTCGCCTTGAGAAATGCCCCAGTGGGAAAGACCGGGCGGCAGGTAAAGCATATCGCCCGGCTCCAGTACCCAACGTTCGTTTTCGGTAAAGTCGGCGAGAATCTTAACGCTCGGGCCTTCAAGTATGCTGCTTTTTTCTGAGCACATCTGGCCAACCCGCCATTCTCTCTGACCTTCGGCTTGCAGCAGGAATACATCGTATTGATCCCAATGTGGGCCAACGCTGCCGCCATCGGTGGCGTAGCTGATCATCAGGTCGTCGATGCGCCACGACGGAATAAAGCGAAAATGCTCCAGTAGTTCGGCAGCCTCTGGAACCCACTGATCTACCGCCTGAACTAATAAGGTCCATTTGTTCTCGGGCAGGGCGCGATAGTCTGACTCGGTGAACGGGCCTTTCTTCACTTCCCAAGCCCCTGTCTTGCCTTCTTCGATGATCAGGCGGGACTCGATATCGTCCTCGAGGCTCAGGCCTGCCAGTTCGTCGGCAGCCAGTAAAGGTTCAAATCCTGGGATCGCCTGACGGATAAGTACCGGTTTCTTTTGCCAATAGTCGCGCAGGAATTCTTCAACAGTTAGGTGACCGAGGACGTGCATAAAGGGCTCCGCATATATAAAGTCTTGGGAGTGGCTGAAGATAGAGGTGGGTGTGTGGATTCAGGCCCTGTGTGCCACGGACGGCACACGGGAGCCTCCAGGGATGGATTTACGGCGAGCCTTAATCCGCACATCCACCTCTGGCATTAAGGTATTCAGACTTTCTTCGCCTGAGCCTCTGCGTTACCCACGTACGAGGCAGGAGTCATTGCATTCAGTTCGTCTTTCGCAGACTGCGGCAGCTCAAGAGATGCGATGAATTCGCCCATTGCATCTTTGGTGATGGCCTTACCGCGGGTGAAGGCTTTCAGTTTTTCGTATGGCTGCTCGATGCCGTAGCGACGCATAACGGTCTGAACCGGCTCAGCCAGGACTTCCCAGGCGTTATTCAGGTCTTCGCCCAGACGAGCTGCATTGACTTCGAGCTTGCTGATGCCTTTCAGGGACGCCTGGTAAGCGATCATGCTGTAGCCCATGCCTACGCCCATGTTACGCAGCACGGTAGAGTCGGTAAGGTCACGCTGCCAGCGGGAAATCGGCAGTTTCTGCGCCATGTGCGCGAGCACAGCATTGGCGAGGCCGAGGTTACCTTCGGAGTTTTCGAAGTCGATTGGGTTAACCTTGTGCGGCATCGTCGATGAGCCCACTTCGCCAGCAATGGTTTTCTGCTTGAAGTAACCGTTCGAAATGTACGCCCAGATATCACGGTCGAAGTCGATCAGGATGGTGTTGAAACGCGCAAACGCATCGAACAGTTCGGCGATGTAGTCATGTGGTTCAATCTGAGTCGTGTACGGGTTAAACGTCAGGCCCAGTGAAGTCACGAATGTTTCTGCGTTGGCTTCCCAGTCAATATCAGGGTAGGCCGACAGGTGAGCATTGTAGTTACCCACCGCACCGTTGATTTTACCCAGCAGTTCGACTGCTTTGATCTGCTTGATCTGGCGCTCCAGACGAGCAACCACGTTCGCCATCTCTTTGCCCAGCGTCGAGGGTGATGCAGTCTGGCCGTGGGTACGGGACAGCATTGGCAGAGCAGCCTGCTCGTGTGCCAGCTTGCGGATTTCGTCAGCGATTTTCTGCATCATCGGCAGGATGGTGTCGCGACCTTCTTTCAGCATCAGGCCGTGAGACAGGTTGTTGATGTCTTCAGACGTACAGGCGAAGTGAACAAATTCGTTAACCGCTTTCAGTTCTTCGTTGTCTGCGAACTTTTCTTTGATGAAGTATTCAACGGCTTTTACATCGTGGTTGGTTGTTGCTTCGATGTCTTTTACGCGCTGTGCATCGGCTTCGCTGAAATTGGCCACGATGGCGTCGAGCTGAGCGTTAGTATCTGCAGAGAACGCCGGAACTTCTGTAATTGCTTCGTGCTCTGCGAGGCGCTGCAACCAGCGGATTTCAACTTCGACACGGGCACGGATAAGACCGAATTCAGAGAAAACAGCACGCAGTGAGGCAGTTTTGCTGCCGTAGCGGCCGTCCAGAGGAGAAATAGCGGTAAGTGCAGACAGTTCCATGGGGTCTCTCAATCTTTGGTAATAGGTTGGGCATTCGATGCGTTTTCTGGCGCGGGATTCTAACGGATTTTGAACGAGATCTCAGTACCTGAGGGCCAATATGGAGTGAAACTGTCGTGAAATAGTATCGTGAAATCTAATATCCGGGTATTTAGAGCCAGTTACATAGGCAATCTGGGCACTTCTGGTACAATCGCCGGTCAATTTTCACTGGTGGCTTTAGTAGGACCACGAATGCTGGACAGTTTATTTGGTTATATTGATCACCCCGCCTGGCCAATACTGGTCGTGGTTATCTCTACCTTTATGCTTGAAGATTTAGCCATAATCGGTGCTGCCTTGCTCGCGGCAAGCGAGAAAATGGCGCCCGGGGTGGCGTTTTTTGCGGTTTGCCTCGGGATGTTTATTGGCGATACCGCGTTGTATCTGCTTGGTCGGGCGGCGCTTATCTGGCCGAAGCTGAGACGCAAGATCCGCCACCCAATTATTCAGAAGCAAGTGCAGCCGTTACGGCAATCGCCGTGGAAGCAGTTAATGCTGATTCGCTGTATGCCAGGGCTTCGCACGTTTGGTTATATCGCGTGTGGGTTGGCCAGGGTGCAGGCGGCGCCGTTTTGTCTGGCGAATCTCGCGTCGATCATTGCCTGGGCGACGGCATTGTTTGCCACCACCTACCTGTTAGGGCGTCAGTTTGGTGAGCAGCTCCACGAGTGGGCCTGGTTTCTTCTGCCGTTCGCCATCATTGCCTTTATCTATACGCAACGTCGGGCTCGCCAATCCATGGAAGAGGCTGCCTGAAGGAAAAAACTGCCTGAAGAAGTAGGCTAGCGCTGTACCATCGCGCCTTTATTAACCCCTTCAAATGCTCTCACCCGGACGTTTTGTTCTGGGTGGCGAAGCTTAATTTCCTGTGCAAGGTGGTCAGCGATCAGTTCGACGGTTGAGTCTGTACTCATCATGTAGCAGTGCTCTCGGGCGAGGGTGAGGGAGAAGTCGCCCTGTTCTGCGGTGTAGGCAAATGACAGCGTGTCTGCGTTTTCCGACGACAGGTCCTCCTTGCTGCCGATATAGATATCCTGCCAGCGCTCTGCCCAATACGTCTCTTCGGTATCACTGCGTTCACCGTTCAGCCAGATCTGAATCCGGGAGCGGTGGCCATGGGCAATGCGCTGACAGTTGCCCGCATGTTTTTTCAGACCGTGCGAATAATGGTAGAAGGCACCATTAATAGTTTCAGGGGTGAAATCCAGTGTCAGCTGGTCAATAGTCTCAGGAAAGAACGCCTGCAGCTGTTGGATCGACCAGGCAGCAACGCTTTCTGCTGTTATCTCAGACGCATCAATTAACGTAACTGCTTGGGCTGGTGCACTCATCTCAACGATGCCGCGACCGGTAAGCATGGCAATTTTCACGCGATCGTTTGTTGTTTCAATCTTAAGTCCGGGTGCCTTTGTGGGTACAAGTAGCCGGTGATCCAGCTCAAGATCCAGCCATTGGCGGAGCGTTTTTTTCACAATGCCGAAATCACAGACCATGCCCTGATCGTCCAGCGCTCCCTCAAGAATGGCTGAGGCCCACCAGGTTTCTCCAACGACACCGCGTTTGGCGTCAAGGTAGCTGAAATCGACGTTGGTGAGTTGTTCGACAAATAAGTGCATAAGTACTCCAGTGCAGTTGGGCGCGATTATAGAGGAAAGATAGCGAAGACGCAGCCAGGCCCGGTGCGACTTGTTGATATGCCGGGTTTTGTCAAAACGGTGCTGTCTCAGGTGGCATCCGCACGCGTGACTGATATGATGGCCCACATCTACATCTCTTTTCATTTGAGGCTCGTGTGACCAGACCGTTTTATTCTGTCAGCCGCTTAGCTGTAATTAACACTTTATCCGTCCGTCGTTGGGCTGTTATTCCTATGATTGCTGCGCTGGCAGCCTGCAGTAACGACGATAGTGGTTCGTCGGTTACAACCATTGATCTGGATGTCCAGGTTGGTCAGGAAGACTTTAATGAGGCCATGGTCCGGCGCGTGACCGTCGATGAGACGGGTATGCCTTCTGAGGTTCAACCGGGAGTTCTCAATTTTGCCCGCTTCACCACCGATGACGAAGGGCAGGCAGTAGTCACTGCCGATGGTACGGAAATCGTCTATCTCGATGTCTACGGGCGCGAAAGCAATGACGGCACATCGACAACACGCCGCTGCCAGGTCGTCAACGGCTGTGGATCTGTTTCTTTTGGTTCTGAATACAGCATTGTCGCGGCACCGGGCTGGCGCTCTGTTGCCGCGGGAATCGAAGATGGTCAGCGCATCCGGGTTACGCCCCTGACTGACCTGGCCGCTCAACTGGCGTTTGATCGTGTTTTTAGTGAAAGCTCAGGTACCCAGCAGGATGCAGGCTGGGTAGCCACCGGCTTTTATTCGGTATATTCGACATTGCAGGCAGAGTCGCAGGTATCTCGGTTATTTGGCATCGATTCGGTACAGAGTCGTGAGCCAGCCGATTTGACGCAGATCGAAGAGTGGCGGGGCGCTAATCAGACTGAGGCACAGTACTCCATTCGCTACGGCGCGTTGTTGGCAGCCTGGCAGTCATATGAATTGTCGTATACATCAACGACGGACCTGCCGTCGTTCGCCTCTGCGGTGGCTGCAGATCTGGTTGCTAATGACGGCCAGCTGATTCAGCGCGGTGGTTCGCAGACTTTGTCCATGTACGACTTGTACGACGCTGCCGTTAATAACCTCAACGCGTTAGATGTGACTGATTCAACGGTGTCTGGCTATGTGGCCAGTGTGATTTCTCAACTTCAGTCTGAGCGGGACGCCTTTGTGGATGGTGCTCTGACGTCAATCACACCAGCGTCATTAAGTTCTTTGTTGGGTGACGAACTTGAAGATTATCAGCTTGGCATTCAGCGCACGAAAGCCTTTGTTCAGGAGCTTCGTGACTACGGTAACAGCTTCTTCGAAGAAGGTTACCGGGCTCAGCTCGATAGCTATGCGGATATCCTGCGTGGGGTTGGCGAAGACAATGCTGAGAACCTGGATGAAATTACCACAGCAGTATCGGAAATCGCAGGCTTTTATCGTGACTGTTATCTGAACAGTGGGTGTCCTTCGGTGAGCCCAGAGTGGCAGTGGTATCAGAGCCATACCTATTCGGCTCCTGTGCTCACTCTCAATGGAGGTGGGTTCGAAGTATCTCAGGCCGTTGCCGATATTAATCTGCTGGATGATAGCAATTCCCCGAGCAGCTCCCGGGCGATCGATATTCTGATGAAAGGTACGTTGGTTGCCAATGGCCTGCGGTTAGAGCTGGATCACACGTATAGCGATGATGAAATCAGCAGCCCAAGCGGTTTACGCATTTTTTATGAAGATACGGTAACCGTTTTGCAGGATGAGGTATCTGATCCTGCGCTGGCCTATCAGATACGTTGGACGGATTTCACCTTGTACGATGCTGATGACGTTGGCGCGGCCAGTGAAACCGAGCTGACGGGGGCGTTCAGTATTCTGTATCAGGGAGTGGATGATCCTGATGGTGTTTCTGAGCGTCGATTCAATATTTCAGAAGTTGTTCTTAACAGTCGTATTTCTGATGTGTATGAAGATGACAACGGAACAGACGCAAACATTACTACGGTGTTCTTGACTGCGAATGCCAATCAGGCCTCGGAGTTTTACCCTGAGTCAGAATTTGCCTCGTTCAATGCATTCTTTGAGCGAGCGCCGCTGTACCCGGAAGGCACAGTTGCCAATGGTTTGGTGCAGTACCGTACTGGAACTCAGACAGTGAATGGGCGTGAGACTCAGTATCTGGACTATTTTGTCGACGGCGGGGATGATTTCCGCTACCGCTTCTACCCAACCGTGATGCGCGAAGATGTGAGTGACGTGGATGGTGATGGCAACACCGAGGAGTTGATTGCGACACATGATTACGAGGCGTGCTTGCTGAGTGGCAGCCCTGAATCTCCGGTTATTGATCGTTGTCAGCCTAAGCAGCGCCTGAATGCCGAGCAGGACCTCCAGAATGCAGTGAATGAGTTGTGGCAGATTGGTGTTTTCTCTCGCCCGGAAGTACCGGGGCAGGGCGTGTACTTCGTCGAATTCCCTGTTGAAGCTGCCGATGATCAAGGGTGCCTGACACTTTCTCCGCTGCCGACATCTCTATCTTCATTGGACGGCACCTTGTATAGAAGTGCGCAATTGGGCTTGTCGAGTGCACGCTTTACCAGCGAAGTTGTACTTGACTACTCAACCGCGACTGAGCCGAAAACACTGGTCGATGTCCAGGTAACTGCTCCCTACAGTGAGCAGGTCGACGTGTCGCTTTCTGTGTCGCATGACTATACAAGCGTGAATACGACAGGGCTATATCAGGGCGTGGGCGCTGATCTTGATCGTCTGATTTTCGATTTCAGTACTGAGAGCGGTACGGTTGAAGCCACAAGCCTGTCTGTATTTAAAGACGGTGTTGAACTCTCTCTCGCTGATGGCTCAACCGACACGGTAGACAGCGAAATTATCCTGGGCAGCAATCTCGACCTGGTCGACAGTGCCCCGGTTTACCGCTATATCGTCGGCGATGATGGAGAATATCGTCGGTGTGTTGTTTCTAATACAGCTGAACCTTCCTTCAACCGCGATCCTCAGCAGGCGGTCTACGTGTTGAACTACCGGGACAAGGTGTACGGCAAGGTTGTTTACGAGAGTGGTGTCTGGATTATTCGCTATATCGACGGCACTTGGGAATCGCTTAACTGATGATGTGAGCACCGGCCTGGCCGGTGCTTATTGGGGTTCCCTTTGTGGATTACAGTGTTCCGAAGGAAATAGGAAGCTGTATGTTTACCCGTGTGTTCGGGTTGTACCCGTTACGCGGTCGCTTCCAGCCTGCTTCACCGCTGATACCTTCCTTTATCCTGTTAATTTTCCCGCCGCTCGAGAGGTAAGCCTGAACGTCCGCTTCCAGTTGCTGACGCAGCTCTTCGGGACTTGCCTTACGTCTTTCTGCACCTTTCTTCGAAGCCATATCGGTTCTCCTGTTTGCTACGCCAGATCTGGTTGTAAATCAGTTCTTCTGCAGCAGAGTCAATGTCAGTTACTTCGGGTGCGGCCAAGCTCCTCGTTCATTATAAACACCTTGTATATTTGTTGTATAGGTTTTGTATTGCTTTTAGATTTTTCCGGTCCGAACTCCGCGGGAGTGCTCGCTGGCGGCGGCGTGATACGTAGTCGCGATACGAAAACAGTTGCGTTATACTCCCGGCCCTGAAATTTCACCGGTCTAAGATGCAGTCGACACACAAGACTGCGTCCCCAAAAGAGTTGAGGCTAAACAATGACAGAATACGTTCAGAAGGGTGGACTCCAGATCGCCCAGGAGCTGTACGATTTCATCAATGACAAAGCAATGCCAGGTACTGGTATTGAACAGGATGCGTTCTGGGCGAGCTTTGATGCTATCGCTAATGAACTGGCTCCAAAGAACAAGGCGCTGCTGGCTAAGCGTGATGATCTGCAGGCCAAAATCGATGCTTACCACACTGAGCGTAAAGGTCAGGCTCACAATCCTGCTGAGTACAAAGCGTTCCTGCAGGAAATTGGTTACCTGCTGCCAGAAGGCGAAGACTTCGAAGCAACCACTGCCAACGTAGAGCCAGAAATCGGCCAGATGGCGGGTCCTCAGCTGGTTGTACCAGTGATGAATGCGCGTTTTGCACTGAACGCTGCCAACGCACGTTGGGGCTCACTGTACGATGCTCTGTACGGCACAAACGTTATTTCTGAAGAAGACGGCGCTGAAAAAGGCCAGGGTTACAACAAAGTACGCGGTGACAAAGTTATCGCATACGCTCGTAACTTCCTGAACGAATCTGCACCACTGGCGTCTGGCGATCACGCTGACAGCACTAAGTACGCAATCGAAGCAGGCAAGCTGGTTGTTACTCTCAAAGACGGCAGCACTACCAGTCTGAAAGACGCGTCTCAGCTGGTTGGTTTCAAAGGCGAGATGGCGGCACCAGAAGCTATCCTGCTGGTGAACAATGGTCTGCACTTTGAAATCCAGATCGATGCAACCAGCCCGGTTGGTTCGACTGACGCTGCTGGCGTAAAAGACGTTCTGATGGAAGCCGCTCTGACGACCATTATGGACTGTGAAGACTCGGTTGCTGCTGTAGATGCAGAAGACAAAGTCGTGACTTATGGTAACTGGCTGGGCCTGATGAAAGGTGATCTGGCTGAAGAAGTAACCAAAGGCGGCAAAACCTTCACTCGTACCATGAACCCAGATCGCGAGTACACTGGCCTGAACGGTGAAACCGTTAAGCTGAAAGGTCGCTCAATGCTGTTCGTTCGTAACGTTGGTCACCTGATGACTAACCCTGCGATCCTGCTGGCTGATGGCAGCGAGATTCCAGAAGGTATCATGGACGGCATGATGACTACCTTGATCGCGATGCACGATCTGAAAGGTAACTCTCCGTTCCAGAACTCGACTACCGGTTCTGTAAACATCGTTAAGCCTAAGATGCACGGCCCAGAAGAAGTGGCTTTCGCCAACGAACTGTTCGGTCGCATCGAAGACGCACTGGGTCTGCCACGCTTCACTATGAAGATGGGCATCATGGACGAAGAGCGTCGTACTACGGTTAATCTGAAAGAATGTATCCGTTCTGCGAAAGACCGTGTTGTGTTCATTAACACTGGCTTCCTGGATCGTACTGGTGACGAAATCCACACGTCTATGCTGGCAGGCCCGTTCGTACCGAAGACCGTCATGAAGCAGCAGACCTGGATCAACGCTTATGAAAACTGGAACGTAGACACAGGTCTGGAAACAGGCCTTCAGGGTCGCTCTCAGATCGGTAAGGGCATGTGGCCTATTCCTGATGAGATGGGCATGATGATGGAGCAGAAGATCGGCCATCCTAAGTCGGGTGCGAACACTGCATGGGTTCCATCTCCAACTGCCGCAGCTCTGCACGCTATGCACTACCATCAGGTAGACGTATTCGCTGTTCAGAATGAGCTGAAGAGCCGTGAACATGCTTCTGTTGATGACATCCTGAGCATTCCTCTGATGACTGCTGAAGAAGCGTCAGCGCTGACTGAAGAACAGATCCAGAAAGAAATCGACAACAACTGCCAGGGTATTCTGGGTTACGTTGTTCGCTGGGTTGATGCAGGTGTTGGTTGTTCTAAAGTGCCAGACATCAACAACGTTGGCCTGATGGAAGACCGCGCAACGCTGCGTATCTCTTCTCAGCACGTTGCTAACTGGCTGGAACACGGTATCTGTACCCGCGAACAGGTTGAAGACAGCCTGAAGCGCATGGCTGCGGTTGTTGATGGTCAGAATGCGGGTGACGCTTCTTATATCAATATGGCGCCAGGCTTCGACACTATCGCGTTTAAAGCGGCGTCTGACCTGATCTTCAAAGGTAAAGAGCAGCCAAGTGGTTATACCGAGCCGCTGCTGCACGCATACCGTCTGAAGTTCAAAGCTCAGTAAGTAGCGTCAAGCACTGTAAAAAACCCGGCAAATGCCGGGTTTTTTTGTGTAAAGGGGCAGTAAAACACCTGTCTGACAGCTATCCTGTGGTCTGCTCAAACGTAGAATGACAGTTATCAGAATAAGAGTAATAAGAAGATGGTTCATAAGCTCACCTCAGTAATCCTCATTGGTCTGCTCCTGCAAGCTTGCTCAGGAAACTCCAGTTCGACTCGAACCATTGGAGTGGAGGAGGAGAGTTTTGGCATTAGCGGGCGAGTGGGGACCGCGACCTGGGGGAGCCGCATCAGTGCCACGCCTATCAACATAGAAGGTGGCCCTTCGCTCATCGAAAATGACAGTGGCAATCTCGTTTATGATGGCGCTGCTTCACAGTCCTCTCAAACCGGTACTTACGAGCTGACGTCAGAAGCCGAAGATCTCTCAGGGACGTTCATCTTCATAGCTAATGCCGATAACGGTGATGTGTTCTATCGCTGTGAGCGAGTACAGGGGTGCGATTCTCTTGCCTACGGGAGTTACGTTCCTCTCCCTGATGATCTGGATGTCAGAGCAGGCGTTGGAGAGTTGCTTGATGGCATGACGGTGAACGTCAACTGGATTACTGACATCGCAAGTAGCATGGCCAGAACCGTTTATATAGATGCCGTTACCAACGAACTGTCGGCCGATGATCGTACTGACATAAACCAGGCGGTTTTGGATGACATCGAAACTGCAAAACCAGGCGTGTATAACCAATATACGATGGAACTGGCTAACCTACACGTCTCTGAACTTTTCGGTATTACCGATGTTATTTCTTCAGCTGTTGTTGCTCCAAGTCAGATTACTCAGATCGAGACCGTCTCAGGTGATGCCCTGGTCGAGGGTGTTTATTACGGCGCCTTAATTGCTGCATTGCCGTTCCTTGCTGAATCAGACAATACCGACTTTGTCACAAAGTTGGGTGAGATTACGGACGTCGTTATAGATCACCGTGGACAGTTGCTGGAGAAAAACGAGTCTGCAAATGTTGTAACTAAGTTCACGATTTTCTCTGCGGCCAGTACAATTCTTCGGGACAATATCAACTATTTCAATGGGATTGGGGCGAGAGTTCCTGCTGGTGCAGTGACAGCGCTTGAAAGGCTTGATGGTGTTGTGGCATCGATGCGGAATGATGTTAAAACCTCGGTAGATATTGATGTCCCTTCACGACTTGCTAGTTGGCGCACTGCAATTGAAGACAGCAAGTTTTTTATTACAGATCTGACGGCCGCGGTGAAGAATTTCTGGGGTTATGATGACAGCAAGCCTAGCTTCGTCGACCCCGTTCACGGACGTCGCGTTGACTCTTATTACCTGGCGCATGAAACAGCCTTGAACGGGGTGGCAGATCTAGCATTTGGGCCTACTGGTGCTCTGCAACAAATTCTTGAGGGGGCGGAGGCTCTCGCACGATGCGAATTCGGCAACGGTGACTGTTCCACCGAAGGCTTCCCAATTGAGACTGACAGCGACGACCCATCTGGGTTGCCCAGTGATCGCGTACTTATTGATGGGAACCTTCGCCTCGTGATGCGTCCGATTGAGACCAGTGACGCGGATGCGGGCCTGTATAATGTATTCGATTTTGAAATAGAGTCTGCCGACAATCCAGAGGATGGAGTAGAAGCCATTCCTTCTGAAATTAAAAATGCTCTGGTACTTGGCAACGGTAAGAAACTCTACTGGTATACAGAGGCGATTTCTGACGGAAGCATAACGACTCGTCCATACGTTCGGGTGTTTTATGAGGATAGCTACGCGTCGCCTCCTGCTGGATCATTTCTGGATGACTCAGATCCTTCACACGTTGCGCCAACGCAGATTGCGATTGTCTGGCCGTTGGTCAGGTTTGAAGGCAATATCGATGGCGCCCAGGCGGGCGATAATGGTGAACATGAATTCAACGCGCTCGTTGAGGCCAACCTGGTAGGGGTCAAAGACCCGCTCGATGATGCCTCACAGACGAGGTATAACCCAGTTACATTCGTCGTTCGTGCAAGATCTACTCTCGAGCCGGATGAAGAGAACAGGACTGAACTGAACGTTCAGCTCAGGACAACGAATTCTTCATCGTATTACCCAACCAGTAAATGGCCTGCGACCCATGAATTCTTCCTTGGGCGTCCAGATGCTCCGACGGAAATTACAGATCTCGTTGAAAGCCTGTATCGCGACCAGACCGTCTTATCTGATGGTCGGGTTATAGAATATTTTGATGAAGAGCTTCGTGGGAGGGACTTCATAAGTCGGATCAAGTTATACCCCTACGACTCTAGTACCAACACGACCCGTTCCGAATCCTGTAATGTATCCTGGGTGGATGTCGATATGGACGGGGATGATGAAAGAGTTGAGCAGAGTTGCGACACAGTTATTGAGCTAGCCGGAGAGGTAACTCTTGATGAGCTTCTCGAGAGAAATTTCGAAAATAATGTTTTATCCAGATACAGCGTACCTGGAAACGGGATATATGAAATCGATTTGTCTACGTCTGCAATTGTATCTGGTACTGAGTATCAGGGCCTTAGAGAAGGCGAAGAATATGGGCCGTTCAGCGGTACCTTCTATGATGATATCGAGTTAGGGATAGATCGCCTTACTGCCGTTGCAGAAAGCTACCTTAAAGATCCAGAGCAAAACGCGTTAATCCCCGTCATTTTTGAATTGGCTCTTGAGCGGCAGGTTGAAGATGAATTCGCCTTGAGCGCTTCTTATGGTTTCGGCTCTGAAGAAACGTATGAAAATATCAGCAATCAGCTAGGGGTTGTCGCTGGCGGCGATGCTCAGGGCTTTTATGTTGAATTGTCGGTTTCGGAAGAACAGATCAGTGACGGGGAAGGAGGGCTGAAGACCATTGAAGTCGAGCGTGGTTACTGGTTGATTTCCCGTTCAAACGTATCGATGGGTGGCACAGATCAGTCGGTTCTTGCTCAGATAGCTACTCGTACAGAATACACGCAAGGTAACGATGAAACGGCCTGCGGCTTCAATGATCGCGATAAGTTATCAGCAGCAGCGCCGACAGACGCAACTTCAAATGATGGCTGCGAAGCGGTCGCCTATCTGACGGTGCGTGGTGCGCTCGTCGGCACCATTCGCGAAGAGCGTGATAACGTATTCGTCGCACGCTTTATCGACGGTACCTGGATGATCATTGGTGATTAAACCGCGCGTTGTTGCCATTTTGTCCGCAGTCTTGGCCAGCACAACCAGCGCTGCGGCAGAACAGAATATCAAGCACACAGGAAATATGAGCTTTTCGCTGTCTGCAGAGGCCAGCTCAGAGCCTGTCCCGATTGATCAGATGATCGAGGGTTGGGAGCAGGATGCTGATCCGGGTGAGTACGCTTATGCAGATATGAGCCTGGTGGCCTCTGCGTCTTACCAGAACTTCACGCTAAATGCTGAGCGGCGTTGGTTTTACTCGCTTAAGTTTTCTCCTGATACAACGGCAGTGTATCTCGATGCCGAATTTGGTATTGAAACTCAGCAGGATAGAGACCTTAACCTCGTCGCCAAGGTATTTCAGGCTCGCGGAATTGGTGGTTCCTACCGGTTTGAAGGCGAAAACTGGTCGGTGTCACCGGCATTTATGGTATACAAACTGATTCACTATCAGTTTGGTTCGTTTGTAGGGCGGAGTTTTGCTGATGAAGGGTCGAACTTTTCAGCCAGCCTTTCATACTACTTCGATGAATATCGCTTCCCTTCGTTCGATACACTTCCCGAATATGAAGACCCTCAGGGCACTGCGTCCCAGGATTGGTTTGGGTACAGCGCATCGGTATCAGGTAACTGGTCACCTACCGAGGAGCTGGATCTCGCACTGCAGGTCAAAGACCTGTGGAATCTCCTTGATATGGGAAACTCTGGTCATCGTTCGATCTGCGCTGAGGTCGGTGAAGTGACAGATCCGGTTTGCTCCAGTGGCGGAGCAGCCAGCGGCGACGACAATCCAAAGGTGCTTGAAACCTCAATTAAGTCGACTGTGATTGCGAATGCCGTCTATAAGCCGCTTGATGTGTACGTGCAATATTACTGGCACGATGTGTATCGTAACTTATCGATTGAAAAGCGTTATCCGTTCGGAAATGCTCAGCTCGGCCTGGTGGGGACGTCGAAGCGTCAGCTGGGCGCTGCACTCTACTGGCAAGGGCTTTCTGCCAGCTATATCGTCGATGACCTCAATATCAAGCAAGTGCGGGATGCCCGCATAGGCCTGTCGTATCAGTATCTATGGTGAAGGGCCGCTGATGAATGGTCGCCGGTGAATTGATACTGGTTATTTCGGGTTAAGGCACCACTGCGTACAGAGCACAATTCCGGTATCATGCCGGCATCAATCAGACAGGATGCAGCATGTACCTAGAGTACTTTGGCCTAGATAAACTGCCATTTACCATCTCTCCAGATCCGGATTTTCTGTACCCCTCGCCGGGGCATCAGGAAGCGCTGGCGCATCTTAGTTATGCACTGACCGATCAGGGCGGCCTTATCTGCCTTACGGGTGAAGTAGGTACGGGTAAGACCACTTTGTGCCGTGCGCTTATGGCATCGATCCCTGAAGGAGATCATGTCGCCTATATATTTAATCCGCAACTGTCTCCGGTTGAATTGATGCAAAGCATCTGTGATGACCTGGGTATCGCCTACGAAAAAAGCGCGACACTTAAAGACGTCTATGCATCAATCAACGCAGCACTTGTCAGCTTCTACGGAAAGCACCAGCGTGTCATCTGTGTTATTGATGAAGCCCAGTCCATGCCTGTTGCCTTGCTGGAGCAGGTACGCCTGCTGACGAATCTCGAAACTGATCGTGAAAAGTTACTCACACTGGTTCTCGTTGGTCAGCCTGAGCTGCGTGACATGCTGAAGCGAAATGACCTTAGACAGCTGAATCAGCGTATTACTGCCCGTTACCACCTTGAACTGCTAAGCCTGACAGAAACCTCCGAATACGTTGAGCATCGACTGGTCTGCGCCGGCGGCGATCAGATGCTGTTTGACCCGGCCGCTATTGAGGCGATCTGGCATGCAAGTGAAGGGACGCCACGACTGATTAACAGTATTTGTGACAGGGCATTGCTGGGTGCCTATGCCACAGGCTCTCATCTGGTCAGCGCAGATATCGCCAACCAGGCGGTCGTTGAGGTTTTGGGTGCCGATTATCTGGCGCCCTCAGAGGTTGGCGGAGGCAATAGACCGACAGGCGCTAGCAATAACCGTTTTTTGAAAGGCGTACTCGCTGTTTTTCTCGCTGCCGTACTGATCGTTGCCGGAGTTTATCTATACCAGAGTCTTTCTGTATTGAAATTGGTCTCACTGGATCGAAGTAATCCCTACACAGTGCTGCAGGCTTCACTTGCGGAAGGGGCTGCGACGTGCGATTCGGCCGGTTGGCGATGCATTTCAGTTGACTGGGATATCTCAGAATTACGCCATTTGGCCGTGACTGCTGTCGTTAAGGTAGGGACTTCCAAAGACGAGTGGTACTCCCTTGAAGACTACGATCTTGAAGAACATGAGCGCGGATACGCAGGCGAAGCTGTTGTTTTGTGGCAGGCGCCAGCGGGTTATACCAATGCCGTGAAGCCAGGCGAAACTGCCCCGGTTATCCGCTGGGTAAGATCACGTCTCGGCGCTGGCTGGGATCAGGAATGGACCAGTATCGGACCTGGCGGAGTACAGGTTGAAGTGAATCAAGAGTTTTATGATCCTCTCCTTGAACGCGCAGTGGCTGAATTTCAGATTGCTGAGGGTTTGAAAGCTGATCGCATTATCGGGCCAAAAACCCTGATGTACCTGCAGGCGAGGAATTAGCATTGTCTTATATTCTCGACGCACTAAAGAAATCGGAGCAGGAGCGCGAAGAGCGTCCCGCTGCCCGGATGCCTGCTAAAAAGGGCCTGGTAACTGACACCGCCTCAGCAGACGGAGCAACAGATAAAGCGAGTCTCACTCCCCGCAAAAGACCCGTCGTAGGGGTGGTTTTCGCTGCGTTTCTCCTGTCGGTCATTGGTGGTGGAGCGCTTTACTTTGGGCTGCCTGAAAACCAAGGCGTGCCATTGAATCAAATCAATGGTTCGGTTGACGCTGGTGATACGGCCGAAATAGCACGTGCAGAGCCTATTGGTCCTGTGACGACGGTGCAGCTCACGGAAGCTCCCGTTGTTGCAGCCGAAGATATCGTTAAACAGAGCGCCAGTGCCACCATTAGTAGTAAGGAGAGTGGCGAACCGAAAGCGGAGTCGAAGGCAGCGCCTGAGGCATCGTTGAAAGATGCCCGTGCACCTTTTGAAGCGTTGGAGCGCATTCCCGACCTGGATATCACCGGCCACACATTCAGCTCCGTGCCTGCCAAAAGAACAGTGACCATGAATGGCCGTGCCTGGCAAGAGGGTGAGCAAGTGGTAGAGGGTGTATTGCTGAAAGAAATTACTCGCGACGGTATTTTGCTCGACGTTTCTGGTTGGCCTGTCGTGATTGGCCGGACACGTGGTTGGAAGGCCATCCGCTAATGCTGCAAAAAGAAACCAAAGAGCGTATCCAGTCTCTCTATCGTGAAGCGATTAAAGCTCTGGACTTGCGCCCTCGATATGGCCAGCGTGTCATGATTGCGGAAATTGCAAAAGCCCTCGGTGCCATTCACGAAGGCGAGAAAGATGAACGTGACAACGACGCCGGAATTGCCGTCGTCGAAGCGGGCACTGGTACCGGTAAAACACTGGCCTACCTTATTGCTTCACTCCCTGTGGCTATCGAGAGGGAACGTAAACTGTTGGTCTCGACAGCAACGGTTGCTCTTCAGGAGCAGATTCTTGATAAGGATTTGCCGGCATTAAAGAAACATCTTTCTTTACCTTTTAACTTTGCTCTGGCGAAAGGGCGTGGCCGGTATTTGTGTCTCGCTAAGCTTGATAAAGCCTTACAGCAACTTTCTGGCATTCTCTCGACTGTCGATCTTTTCGAGCAGACGCCCGAAGAGCAGGACCGGGAACTCTACGAGAAAATGCTGGTGAAGTATGGCAGCGGTGATTGGGATGGAGACCGTGACCGCTGGGATGATGAGATCGAGCATAAACAGTGGTCACACCTGACTGCAACGCACAGAGAATGCTCTAATCGTCGTTGCCCTCATTTTCAGAACTGCGCTTTTTATAAGGCGCGAAGTGCAATGGAAGATGCTGACGTTATTGTCGCTAATCACGATCTGGTGCTTGCTGACTTGTCTCTCGGTGGTGGTGCTATTTTACCGGCGCCGGAGAAGACCATATACGTGTTTGACGAAGGGCACCACCTGGCTGATAAAGCGCTGAATCATTTCCGTCTGGAGTTCGGTGTACGTTCAACGCGCCAGTGGCTGAAGCAACTTGAGAAAGTGATAGAGCAATTTATCGCAGATGCAGGTATGCCTGTAGGATTAATGCATTCGCTGCAGGAGATGCCCGCTAATCTTCAGGCGCTTTCTCAGAGTGCCAGCCTGGTCTGGCCTTTGGTCATGGACCTGATGCAGGACAAAGACCGACAGCGGTTCGAATTTGGTGTGCTACCTGAATCGCTTCGCGAACTTTTGCAGACAATGAAGGCGCCTTTGCAGCCGGTGGTTCATTGCCTCGACAAAATGTCGGACATGCTGCAAAAGTCTCTCGACCCGAATGAAACCGGAGATTTTCAGCGGGAAGTCGCCGAGGCTTGGCAGGCGCCGGTCGGTATCATGCTCGCGCGTGCAGAAGAGCTGTCAGAGGCCCTTTCATGGATTGCCGCAGAAGAGGCAGAAGGTGAGCTTCCTGTCGCCCGCTGGCTCAGCAAGCGTCCTTATGGAGACGACTGGGATATCTCTATTTCAGCTTCACCTATCTCGGTTGCAGCTCAATTGAGAAGGAATTTGTGGAGTCGTTGTTATGGCGCGGTCGTCACCTCGGCAACACTCACTGCACTGAACAGCTTTAATGCATTGAAGTGGGAGGCTGGTCTGCCAGATTGGGCTGTCTACGAAAGGGTAGCCAGCCCGTTTAATTATCCAGAACTCGGTCAACTTGAAGTGGTTCAGTTAGCCTCTGACCCGAAGAGTGAAGCCTTTGAAAGTGATGTTCAGGACTGGCTCAAAGAGGCAGTAAACCCTGATGAAGCAACGCTTGTGTTGTTCAGCTCCCGAGCACAGCTTGAAGCCACGAGAGACTTTTTTATTCGGGATTGGTATGAGCACCTGCTCTGTCAGGGCTACCTTCCGAAAGGTGAAATTGTACGCCGTCACAAAGAACGGATTGATGATGGAAAAGGGAATGTGATCTTCGGGCTCGCATCGTTCGCCGAGGGGATCGATTTACCGGGTGAATACGTCACCCATGTTGTCATTGTTAAAATTCCGTTTGCGGTACCCGATGATCCGATTCAGTCTGCTATATCCGAGTGGATGGAAAGTCGTGGTCGCAATCCGTTTATGGAGCTGACTTTACCGGCGGCTTCTATTCGCCTCATCCAGGCGTGCGGTCGCCTTATCCGCAAAGAGTCAGATCGCGGTAAGGTCAGTATTCTTGATAAACGATTGGTCTCGTCGCGCTACGGTCAGCTGCTACTCGATTCGCTGCCGCCTTTCCGCCGGGTATGATTCGATCTTTCCGGTCTGGCTTTCCAATATCAGAGCCAAACTTAAGGCAATAAAAAACCCGCCGAAGCGGGCTGTGTATCTGGCAGTCCTGCCGTGCACTTTTAGTCTCAGGCCAGCTGGCCTGCTACTTCCTCAACTGTGGGCTGATCTTCGCGGACCATCAGCAGGTGGTCCTGCAGATAGTTCAAAAGTGCTTCAGCACCTTTCATCTCGCGTTGCATCAGTAAACAACGTAATGATTTTTTGTCTTTGCCCAGAATACGAACATGGTAAGTGTGACCTGTTTCCGGGATCTCAAGCCATAGTTGGTCTGAAGCTTCGTTAAGCGTCATATCAACGTTGATCTGCTCGATCTCGCACCCACTGAAGTTAATGTTGCTGATGCGGACTGTGTGTTCTTTGCCTGTTGCTTTATCGTGCAGGCTGTATGGCTGTTCCATAGGGCGCAGTCGTGCTTGCAGACGCTGGTTAGCGAAGTCGTATGCTTGTGGGTCATACAGATCGACACCCTGGATGCCTTCGAGAGACTGACCACTCATAAAGCGGCATACCACTTCCATTGAGGCTGACTTCTGCTCGAATTGCGCTAGGTGATCAGCATTACGAATAACTGCAAACTTACCATTAACACACTGGCGTGCTACTGCGGCGTTCTCTTGCGGCAGAGTAAAGTTGTCGAACTCACCAGTGGCAATCAGGGTTTCGCAAGTCGGGAATGATTTAAAACCCTGGAAGCGTAGCAGGCGGCGGGTGTTCTGAGCGTAGCGCTGACGCTCGTTGTCATTCAGACGAGCAATCTGGCGGAACAGAAGACGACGGTAGGTTGCGCCAATCTGCGTATCTTCCATGCGATTGTGGTTGATCAGGTTGCAGACAGCGGTGGTCGCAAACGCGTCCATGTCGCCGCTATCGAGCAGCGTGAGAGAATCCTCAAGCAAGGTGATCAGACTTTCACGACGGAAGCATGTAATGCCGGAAATAAGAAGACGATCAATCATCTGCGGGTACGCCGATGCGAAAAGCGTCGCCATGGCTGAACCGTAGCTCACACCCATCAGCTGAACTTTACTTACGCCCTGAGAGGTCAGAAAACCTGCGATCAGGTCACCGAAGTCTTCCATATCAAGTTCGGGCGCGAGCTGGTCGTTACCACCCTGAGAAGGGAAGTCTGCAAGGATGACAGGGCAGTGCTCAAGCATCTGTTCAACTTCATTACGGAACGACGAAAAACTCTGGAAAGCACCACCAAGAAACATGACTGGCGACTTATCCATGTTGCCCTCACTTTCGTAGGCAACAAACTCAACCTTATAGTCACCAATCATCTGGATGTTCGGTGCTTGCTTTAACGCTGCTGGGGAGTAGTTGGCAAACTGCATGATGGTGTCGACTCTTTATTCTTATAGTGTGATCACTCTATCGCACTTATAGACAGAATGCCACACTTGTATGTTTTCTTTACGTAACATTGAATTCTTTCTATGTCTTTGATTTTAAAGGTAAAATTTAGCCGCGTAACGTGAGTCGATCGGGTTCATGAAAAATAATCGTTGCTCTCGTCACATTTCTTAACGTGGCGAATTAAACTGAAACCGAATCTCATCGGGCGTTACGTTGATGTCAAAATCACCGTTAGGAGTAGAGTGCGATTCTGGCGCCAGGTTCCCTGCATTCGGGATAACGATTTCGAATGAATACGGGCTGATGGCAAGCTCAGAGGGCGGGACCGCGCCGTCTGGGTAAACCGCGTTCGAAAGGCTCAGATTTTCGTAGTCGATCGGAGTTCCTTCTTCGAGCCCCAGTGCAGAGCGAAGAGCCGCCTCATTGATGAACTTGTCGTGATCATAAACGGGCGTGTCAGGGATGCTCTGAGAAATACGTGCGAACTCATATTCTGTCTGAGCTGTCATGTCGTAGGGCATCGCTTCATATTGCTCACGCATATCTATCGTCGACTGCGACGTTGACTCGCCCTCGGAGAAATCGTCTTCAAGTGGTGATACTCGAATAATACTGCGGCGCTCATTCTGCTGAGTGGGTGCCTTCTTGCGCACAATTACGGTTGTATCGCGGATGTAAGACTCCGTCATCTCTTCAGCCGGAATTTCGGTGATTTCAGCGAATGTGAGAGGAGATGCAGCGATAGAGAGGCTCAGCACGGCGCCAGCAAGGACTGAGAAATTATTGATATCTTTCATGATGAGACTCCCAATGATGTTTTACTAATCCTAGAGGAACGCCGCAGAGTTACAAGCGTACATTAGCGTCACCAGTGCCGCATTTCAGGCCTTTCAGTTAACAATTGAATCTGAACCGTAAACTCTCTGTAAGCTGGAACACGGGTACAACTTAGGGCACACTTGCGCGCACGCTTTGTTATCACTGGTTGTAGTCCTTATGAGAGCCAATATCCCCCTCTGGATTGGCCTGCGTTATCTCGCCGCGAAACGCAGAAATCACTTTATTTCTTTTATATCAATGTCATCAATGATCGGCATGACGCTCGGTGTGGCGGTTCTGATTCTGGTTCTGTCTGTCATGAATGGCTTCGACCGTGAGTTGCGTGAACGCATATTAGGGATGGTTCCTCATGCCGTATTGTACAAGTACGGAGGCATCGAGGATTGGGAAGTTCTGGCAACCCGCGTTGAGGGCCTGCCGGGCGTTGCCGCCGCGGCGCCGCTGACCAGGCTTCAGGGTATGCTGGGTTATGGTGGCCGTGTTCAGGGCGTGATGATCACGGGTATTGAACCGGGAGTAGAGGAGCGGGTTTCTATTCTTCCTCAGCATATGACAGAAGGTGAGCTGGAGTCTCTGCAGCCGGGCGAGTTCGGTGTTGTGATTGGTGAGCTTCTCGCAAGGCATCTTAAAGTAGGCATGGGCGATAAAATTACCATGATGCTTCCCGAAGCAACGCTCTCTCCGGCGGGTGTTCTGCCGCGTATCAAACGAGTCACAGTCACCGGGATATTTTCAGTAGGGGCGGAGCTGGACTCGAATCTTGCTGTTATTAATATTGATGATGCCCGCAAACTAGGGCGCATTGACGCTGAGGTGCAGTCATTGCGGATACGCTTCGATGATCTGTTTGATGCCCCCGCGGGTATCTGGGAAATCGTTGGCCAGCTTGACGGCCGATACAGTGGTACAGACTGGACCCGTACGCACGGCAACCTGTTTCAAGCGATCCGCATGGAGAAGACAATGATTGGTCTTCTGCTGCTAATGATCGTCGCCGTTGCAGCCTTCAATATCATTTCTACTTTGATCATGGTTGTCACGGATAAGCAGGCCGACATCGCTATTCTACGCACGATGGGAGCCACGCCGCGTACTATTATGGGCATATTTATGGTGCAGGGCCTGTCTATTGGGGTGGTTGGCGTTTTACTGGGTACGACACTCGGCATAATCGGTGCGTTGACCATTTCTGAATTAATTGCAGCACTGGAAAAACTGTTCAAGTTTCAGATTCTCAATGCCGACGTTTACTTTATCTCGTATTTGCCGAGCCAGCTAAAGCTATCTGATGTCCTGATTGTTGTGTCTGCATCGTTGACCATCAGCTTCCTCGCAACTTTGTATCCATCGTACCGTGCGTCGCGCGTTCAGCCAGCGGAGGCCTTGCGTTATGAGTAATCCCGTTCTTGTTGCACAGGGCCTGAAGAAAACCTACACCAGTGGTCCGCAGGCTGTCACCGTCTGGGAAGACGTCGACCTGACGATTGATGCCGGTGATTCTGTTGCTATCGTCGGGGCGTCGGGCTCTGGAAAAACATCGTTATTGAATGTGCTTGGAGGTCTTGATGATATGGACGCAGGCGATGTTCAGATTTGCGGGCGAAAGTTAAGTCAGCTTTCCGAGCAGGAAAAGACAAAGCTCCGTAATCAGGACGTTGGTTTTGTTTATCAGTTCCACCACTTGCTGCCAGAGTTCTCGGCACTTGAAAATGTGATGATGCCGCTCCTGCTGGGAGGCGTATCGCGATCTGATGCTAAGCGCAGAGCAACTGAGAGCCTTGAAAGACTGCGTCTTGGCAGTAGGGTTGTTCATAAACCCTCAGAGCTGTCTGGCGGTGAACGACAGCGTACAGCCATTGCCCGCGCACTTGTCACTCGGCCGAAGCTCGTTCTTATGGATGAGCCGACAGGAAACCTGGATCAGGGGACAGCGTCGGAAGTTGAGCAGTTAATGGCAGAGTTGCGGACTGATGCTGAGACTGCGTTTATTACCGTTACTCATGACCAGGCACTGGCCCGGCGAATGAACCGGGTGTATCACCTTATCGAAGGGCGCCTTCAGTCTGACTGAAGCGCTTTTTGTTGACGCAGACGCTTACGCTTCTCCCAGGCCTTGCTGACATGACGTCGCCACACAAGATGGATAGCAAAGTAGGCGATAACGCTAAGAAAAATGCCTGCAACCAAAGACCCGACGAAGAGAGGCGCCCAGAAGTCGGCCAGATTATTTAATACCCAGTCAATTGACAATTCGATATTGAAGTCCAGCGGGTCGGCGTTCAGAATCTGGGCTCCCAGCAAATAGGTCGCGTAAAAAATAGGCGGTATAGTTACTGGGTTGCTGATCCACACCAGACCTATTGAGATTGGCACGTTGGCGTTGATATAGAATGCCAGAAATGCTGCGATGCCCATCTGAAACGGCAGTGGCAGAAACGCAGTAAAGACGCCAATGAGGAATGCTCTGGCAACCGCCCGACGGTTTACGTGCCAGAGATTGGGCTTGCTGAACAGCGGTGACAGGAAACGCAGGGAGCGTTTTCGCTGGATCTGCTCCGGCGACGGGAAAAATCGTTTTAAAAGCTTTTTGGGCATGCTGGTCGCCGTTCATTGATCGCGGCTGAATTATGCACATTACGCCATGGAGTGGCAATGAATCTGACCCTTATGGGATGCCTTGCAGCTTTGCTTGCAGGGACACTCATACCAATGTCATGGGCGGCCTTGATCTCGGCCGTTTTTTTGAGTTGCGTTTTTGTTCTCGCTCTTGCCAACGCCCCAGACGTTGGGCACCTCAGGCATTACATAAGATTTTCACTACCGGCCGCTTCTATTGCACTGTGCTTGATGTGGAGTAGCGCATTTACGGGCGCGCAACTCGATCATCGCTTGTCTCCGCTGCTTCATGGTCAGGATGTCGCCTTGAAAGGATGTGTTGTCGGTGACGTAGACAGACAAACGTATTCATCCTTGAGATCAAGAGCCAGATTTAAGCTCGTGCTCGACCCTAATGCTCTTTCAAAAAAAGGTCTCCGCAATGTTCGTGTGAGTTGGTTTAATGCCCCTGACTGGCTTTCACCCGGTGTATGTCTCACTGGGGTTGCCAGGCTTAAACCACCACGGAGCTACGCTAACGGCCTCAGCTACGACTATGTCGCTAGTATGTTGTTTCAAAAGATAGATGCGACGGGCTACCTGACAGAAGGAGCGCAGGTAACTCCCCCTGAACATGGCTTTTTGCGCGCAGACGCTCTGGCGAATCAGGTAAAACAGGCTGCACTGACCGGCTTATCTAAAGAGGCTATTCCGTGGGTGAAAGGTTTGGTCTTTGGCGACAAAACTGCATTCGATAGTGCTCAGTGGCGGCTGGTAAGAGATACAGGGACACTTCATTTGCTGGTCGTAAGTGGCCTTCATGTCAGCATGATTGGGGCAATGGGGTTGCTGGCTGGCGCAATCGTTGCCCGGCTATTGATGCTGTTAGCGACAGCACTCCCGTGGGCGACATTCGCGGCAGGTGTTCGTGTTGTGCAGGTCCTTCCCGTCATATCGGCGCTGGCCATTACAGCTGCGTATGTGGCTCTGGCCGGTTCTGGTATCTCGCTGATACGCGCGTGGTTTATGTTTGCGGCGGCTCTGGCTATATGGAAGTTACCTAAACGCATTCGTCGCCTCCCGTTATTGCTCCTGGCCGCATTGGCGATCATGGTCATGAACCCACTGAGCTGGACGCAGGCCGGGTTCTGGTATTCATTCTGGGCTGTCGCAGCGCTGGTCTTTTTCTTCGCGGGACGGCGCACGTCCCGGGTATCTGTCTTGCTGGCTCCTCAACTCCTGATACTGTTCGCGATGTTGCCGGTCATGTTCTATTTCGGCCAGGCGGTAACACCGGTGCACCTGATCGCCAACTTTTTCGCGATACCATTGGTGACACTGGTCATTCTTCCCTTAGCGCTTCTGAGTGCAGTATCGCCATTGGAATGGGTGGACTCAGTGTTGTCGTTTTTTAATGGATTGTTCTGGAGTTTGTTGGAAGGTTTGCCTGAATTGCCAAAGGTCGATCTGTTCGACAGTTCCGCTCTGGTGCTGCTTGCAGCAAGTATTGCTGTCTGGATTTGGGCCGGGCGCTCATGGGCGCTGCCAGGCAGTTTTACCGCGATATATCTCTCTATAAGCTTTCTTCCTGGTATATCCCCAACTCAGACCCCTGGCTTGTGGGTGATTGATAGTGGTCAGGGGCAGGCGGTCTTAATCAGCGACGGAAAGGCATCGGCACTGATAGATACTGGCCCTGCGTTCTCTGACTCTTTTTCAGTGGCTAGTGCCGCTATTCTGCCTGTCATGCGCCAAAAGGGCATACACCATCTCGACCTTCTTGTTATTTCTCATTCCGATAATGATCACTCGGGCGGTACCAGCGACATTCTCAAATCTGTAACGGTTGATCGGCTGTATGTCGGGCAGCCTCTTAAACTGAACTCTCGAAAAGAGCAGCTAAGCTGTCATCCTTGGATTGGTAGCCGCCCTCAAGGTTCTAAGGCAGGTTCTAAGGCAGACAGCGGGGCAAGTGTTGTGGTTGGTTCTGACCTTGAGATCGATTTTATTCGAGTCAGTGATGACGTTATGGTCAATGACAATAACCAGAGTTGCGTTGTCCGCGTGCGCTGGGCGGGCTATAGCATCCTTATTCCGGGCGACGCTGACGCCAAAGTTGAGCGGGCGCTGATCGCCTCCGGTACTGATCAGCTGAAGTCTGACGTGCTTGTTGCGGGCCATCATGGAAGCAACAGCAGTACCAGCTCGATGTGGCTGAAAGCCGTCGCACCACAGGTTGTGGTTTTCAGTGCAGGTTATCGTAATCGCTTTAATCATCCGCATCCTGACGTCATTAACCGTGTCGAGCGAGAGGGAATTCCTTACGCTAATACCGCGACGTCCGGTTTGATCGAAATATCGCCAGATGGCGAGGTTACACTGATGCGTGCTCGATGGATGCCGCACTGGCACGCAAAGCCTGACGCTGAAAGGGATTTTTCACTTCACGGCCATGTGCTAGAGTAGCGCGCAAACAAAAACTGGCAGGAGACGCTGCACATGCTTGAGATCATCCAGAGTGGTGGTTGGATGATGGTGCCAATTATCATCGCCTCTGTATTGGCACTTGCGATTACCGTAGAACGTTTCTGGACGCTGCGTCCGGGTAAAATTGCGCCGCCAGATCTGCTGTCGCAGGTTTGGAGTTGGATGAAAAACAAACAGTTGGACTCGGCGAAAATCCGGACACTGAAAGACTCCAGCCCGCTTGGTAATGTTCTGGCCGCTGGCTTGATCAACTCTCGCCATGGTCGTCAGATTATGAAAGAGAGCATCGAAGAAGTCGCATCGCACGAAATTCACGAAATGGAGCGTTACCTTAACGCTCTCGGTACTATCGCAGCGGTTGCTCCGTTGATGGGCCTTTTGGGTACTGTCATCGGTATGATTAAAGTCTTTGCCGAGATCATGGCTCAAGGCACAGGTCAGGCTAATTTGCTGGCAGGTGGTATTTCAGAAGCCCTGATTACTACGGCAGCCGGCCTCGTTATTGCGATACCGGCGCTTATCTGTCACCGCATGCTTCAGCGACGTGTCGATGAGATTGTTGTTTACATGGAACAGGAAGCTTTGAAACTCGTTGATGTACTTCATGGCGAGCGTGAAGTGGCAGATACTCCGGAGAAAGCTGGGTGAATTTTCGTCGTCAGTCGAAAGAAGAGGTGACAGTCAATCTGACGCCTCTGATTGATATTGTATTCCTGTTGCTGATCTTCTTCATGGTGTCGACGACATTCACGAAAGAAAATCATCTGAGTATCAGTCTGCCCGAGTCCAGTTCTGAAGAAACAGGTCAGCCGCCAAAAGCGATCGAGATTCTGATTTCCGAGAGCGGAGAGTACAGCATTGATGGCCAACCTCTGGTGAATACCAAGGTAGAAACTCTTAAGCGCGCCATTGAGAAAACCTTAGACGGACGTGACATTGCTCCCGTGGTTATTTCAGCGGATGCCAGAACGTCTCATGAATCTGTTGTGCGGGCCATGGATGCGGCTGGTCAGCTGGGGTTGATTAATCTCAGCATTACGACACGCAAGTCTGCCGGTGGTGACTAAAAATATGGCTACTCAAGCAACTGCAGGCGCTATTTATAAGCGCCTGCTGACGTATCTTGGTCCGCAGAAATGGTATTTTTTGCTGAGTGTTATCGGCTTTGCCATGTTTGCGGCTTCCGCGCCGGCGCTTGCCCACCTGATGGGCGTCGTGGAAGAGACTCTGAATGAACCCACGCAGGAAAATATTTTTCTTCTGGTGTCTGCGTTATTTGCCGTTTACCTGTTTCGCGGAGTCGGTACCTTTCTTGGTAAGTATTTTACCGCGCTGGTCGGGCGTGAGATCGTTCATGCGCTGCGTACTCAACTGTTTAATCGCATGCTGCGCTTGCCTAGCCAATACTATGACAACGAATCCAGCGGGCGCGTAATCTCTCGGGTTATTTTTGATGTTGAGCAGGTCAACGGTGCCAGCACAAAAGCTCTGACAACTGTTGTTCAGGAAGGTCTTACAGTTACTCTACTGATGGGGTATCTGATCTGGTTAGATTACACCCTGACGGCGATCTTTCTTGTCGTTATTCCAGTGATTGGCGGTCTCGTCTCTTTGGCAAGTAAATTCTTCCGCCGATACAGCCGCCGTATCCAGAAATCCATGGGCCAGGTAACTCAGGTGACCAATGAATCCATCAGCGGTTACCGGGAAGTTCGCACCTATAATGCCACTTCGGTTGAAGAACAGCGCTTTCTGAAGGCAAGTAATGAAAACCGCAAGCAGGTGATGAAGTTCGCCTTAACGAATGCGATTAACGTGCCTTTATCCCAGCAGGTAATTGCTACTGGCCTTGGTGTGATGATTTATCTGATGTTCCAGCGAGTGGCCAGCGGCACAATGGATGCGGGCGAGTTTCTTCAGTTTATTACCGCTGCGTCTCTGATTGCTAAACCTCTTCGTGCGCTTACTGATGTTAACTCGGTGATTCAGAAGGGTGTGACTGCTGCTGAGTCGGTGTTCGGTGTGCTGGATACTGAGACTGAGAAGGATACCGGCACAAAAGAGTTAGGAAAAAGCACAGGTGCGGTAGAGTTTAAAGATGTCCGTTTCCGTTATGCTCAGGCCGAAACCGATGCTATTAAAGGCGTCAACTTGAATATTAAAGCTGGTACGTCGGTCGCGTTTGTCGGTCGCTCTGGCAGTGGTAAAACCACTCTGGTGAATCTACTACCGCGCTTTTACGAATTGACGTCGGGCAGCATCAGCATAGACGGCCACCCAATCAATGAGCTGACGCTTAATTCACTGAGAGAGCAGATTGCCATCGTGTCGCAAAGCGTGACCCTATTTAATTGCAGTATCCGTGAGAATATCGCATACGGCAGTCTTGCTGATGCCAGTGATGATGACGTTATTGCAGCGGCCAAAGCCGCTCATGCGCATGAGTTTATTGAGAAGCTTCCGGAAGGGTATGACACACAGGTCGGTGAAAATGGCGTCATGTTGTCAGGCGGCCAGCGTCAGCGTCTGGCGATAGCTCGTGCCATTCTTAAGAATGCGCCGATTCTTATTCTCGATGAAGCAACGTCGGCGCTGGATACCGAGTCCGAGCGACATATTCAGGCGGCGATGGAAGAGGTCATGAAAGGGCGCACAACGCTCGTCATTGCCCATCGTCTGAGCACCATTGAAAATGTCGATACCATTGTCGTTATTGATGATGGTCAGGTTGTTGAAAGTGGCCCTCATCAGGAGCTTCTGCAGCAACAGGGCGCTTACGCTCAGCTTCATCAGTTGCAGTTTGCAGAGGACGACTGATCGTGGGGTTAGCGACCCGTATTGAAAAGAACTGGTACGGCCGGGCACTGGGAAACCTTTGGTTGCTACCGCTGTGGTTTCTTTTTGTTCTGATCAGTGCGCTTCGACGAATGAAGTACCGGATATTTCCTGCGGCCCCTACAGGTACGCCCGTTCTTGTGGTTGGCAATATAGCCATCGGAGGAACTGGAAAAACGCCTTTAATTACCTTGCTCGCTGATCTCGCGGCAAAACAGGGGATACGTGTCGGTGTCGTGTCTCGCGGGTACGGCGGTCGTGCAGAGCAATACCCTCTGGTGGTTGATACAGATACACCTGTCGCGCAGTCGGGTGATGAGCCTGCTTTGCTCGCAGGGCTGGGGTTCCCGGTGGTTGTTGACCCTCAGCGAGCCCGTGCGGTAAAGGCGTTAAAAGATAAAGTAGATCTGATTCTGTCAGACGATGGCCTGCAGCATTATGCGATGGCCAGAGACGCCGAAATTGTTGTCAGTGATGCGACGCGCGGATTTGGTAATGGCTGGCAGTTGCCGGTTGGGCCTCTGCGTGAGCCCATATCCCGTATCGATACGTGTGATCTGCACCTGGTAAATGGCGTTGATTTCACGGTGCAGCCGACAGGCTATTTCGTCGATTCGGTTGAGCTATCGCCTGAGAGCCTGAAGGGCAGGCGTGTTCACGCTGTTGCTGGCATCGGAAATCCAGCACGCTTTTTTACCACGCTCCGGCAGTTAGGCGCTGATGTTGTAGAGCATGCATTTTCCGATCATCACGCGTTTGTAAAAGAAGACCTTGTGTTTAATGATGATTTACCCGTCGTCATGACAGAGAAAGACTGGGTAAAATGTCGTAGTTTTGATTTACCAAATGCAGGTTTTCTTCGGGTAAGTGCCGCTGCGACTGAAGCCGCCGAAGAAAACATTTCGCAGTTATTGAAAAGATTGGGAGCAATCCGTCATGGATAAAAAATTACTGAGCATGCTGGTATGCCCTGAGTGTAAAGGCAAATTGAAGTACGACCGTGAAGCTCAGGAGCTTCTGTGTACGTTCGATGGTTTAGCGTATCCGATTCAGGATGGCGTGCCGGTAATGCTGGAGGGCGAAGCTCGTAAGATGAGCGAAGAAGAAAAGCTAGAGAAAGCCAAAGCGGTGAAACCAGCGGAATGATCCGGGTACTGTTTGTTTGCCTCGGCAATATCTGTCGCTCTCCAACGGCGCACGGCGTCATGCTGGGGCTGCTGGAGAGTGAGGGTCTGAATGATCAGGTCTTTGTCGACTCTGCGGGAACAGCAGGGTGGCATATCGGTAAAACGCCAGACCCGCGCTCTCAGCAGGCAGCCCTCGCGCGGGGCGTTGATATTTCAGACCAGCGTGCACGCCAGGTTTCTGCAGAAGATTTTGAAACTTTCGATTATGTTCTGGCAATGGATCGATCAAACCTCGACGATCTGAAAGCGCTCTATGCCAGTAATGGAAGTCAGGGCACTGAGCCCAAACTGTTTCTGCGTGCATTTGGACGCAGCTTTGACGAACATGAAGTGCCTGATCCCTATTACGGTGGTGAGGCAGGATTTCGTCATGTTCTTGATCTGGTTGAAGACGCCTGTGACGGCTTGTTGGCCGACATCCGGCAGAAGATGGATGCCTGATGTCTCAGATGCCGGTCATTTCTGAACACTATTCACTCCACGATAAAAATACGCTCAGGCTGGCTTCGTGTGCGGAGTACTTCGCAACATTTACCTCAAGTGATGAACTTGCGGAGCTTGTTCACTGGGCAGAGCAGAAAAGCCTTGCGATCCGCGTCCTCGGCGGGGGAAGCAATGTCCTTATGCCTGAGTTTGTTCCGGGGCTCGTTATTCAGTCAAAAGATGAAACGGTATCGGTCGTTTCTGAATATGAAAACTCAGTCGTTATAGATGTGGCGGCCGGGAAGTGCTGGCACGACTGGGTGGTAGAAAGCATTCAGTATGGCCATGGCCTTGAGAATCTTGCACTGATTCCAGGTTCGGTCGGCGCCTCGCCCGTGCAGAACATCGGTGCTTATGGTGTTGAGGTGTCAGACCTTCTTGTCTCTGTGACTGGGTTCAGTATTGCAGAACAGCGCATGCTGACAATTGAAAAAGCAGATTGCGATTTTTCCTATCGGGATTCTGTTTTTAAACATCGCCTGAAAAATAATTTTGTTATTTGTAGTGTCAGGTTCCGATTGAATAAGTTCTTTTCGCCAAATCTTGAATATGCGCCGCTTAATTCACTTGAACCAAATGCCTTGTCTGCTCAGGATTTGATCGATTTTGTGGTCGGCGTCCGGTCTGCAAAACTGCCAGATCCTGGGCTGATTCCTAATGCTGGCTCCTTTTTTAAAAATCCGATTGTCAGTACTGAGACCGCCGACGACCTCAAAAACCTGCACCCAACACTGCCTGTTTATCCGGTTCATAGTGCTCCCCAGAGTGCTAAGTTGGCGGCAGGCTGGTTAATTGAGCAGTGTGGCTTTAAAGGCAAAGCGTACGGGCCCGTTGCCATGTATGAAAAACAAGCGCTCGTGCTGACCGCTCCGGGGGAGGCTGAGCTACAGGATGTCGCCCGCTTGCAAAGCCTGGTGCAGACAGAAGTCGAATCACGCTTTGGTGTTCACCTCGAACCTGAGCCGCAACTCTTTACTGACTGAGGTTTCGGCTCAGTTTATTCAGAATATCAAGGTGCGGCCCACATCGCGGACGATTTGCACTGGTCGAGGAACTACATCAAAGTCTCTGGTTACTGGAAACGGGGCATTCAAACTCAGTTTATTGGCGGATAGGCTTCTTAGTAAACGTGACGATGGTAATACCACCGAGAACCAACAGAGAGGCAATGACGAATCGACTGGTGATGGGCTCTGCCGCGAATAGCAATCCACCAACGGCGGCAATGACCGGCACTGAGAGCTGGACGACCGCCGCTTGAGATACCCGAAGGTGGCTGATGACGGCATACCAGACTGCATAGCCTGCACCGGATGCTAGTGCGCCTGATGCGATGGCGAGCAGGAGCCCTCTTTCCGTTAGGTAAACGTCGCCCAAAAAGTAAAAAAGCAGAATCAGCGCAGGTATGCAAGATCGTAAAAAGTTTCCACTGGTGTCGGCCAGAGGCGTCGCTGAGCCTCGCCCGATCAGGGTATATACGCCCCAGGCTGCCCCCGATATGGCCATAAGAACGAAGCCGGCAAGCTCAGGTGCTTCTGACCCGGGCAGCAGCATATAACTTAAGCCGCCAAAGGCCAGAAGAGTGCCGGCCCATTCTGTGAGCGCAAGCCGATGCCCACGAAAAACGCCAATCAGAATCATGGAAAGCTGAACAAAACCAAACAGAATAAGTGCGCCTGCGCCGGTATCAATGCTGATGTAACCGAATGACAGGGTCGCTGCGTAAATAAACAGAACCGTTGCGGCGGGCCAATTGCCGTAATTCAGAATCTGGTTCGGTCGACTGGGCTTCAACAGGATTAACGAGAGCAGGGCAAGGAAAACGGCGCCAGCAATAAGCCGCACCAGGGTGTATCCGGCCGGGTCGATAGTTTCGTCTTTGAGCGCCAGTCGACAGAGGACAGAATTACCGGCAAAGGCAAGCATTGCAAAGGCGGTGAGCCCTAGCGTGCGAAGCCAGTGAGGAGGTGAACTCATAAAAGTCCGGGTTAAAACCCGAACTTTTCTAAGACAGGGCTTGAGCCCTCATCCCAGCGGATAAGCCAGCCGTGATCGTCGCCCCAGTCACCGAGTACGATGCGCTGACGCTCCTGGCCGTTAAATTCCCAGTCATGAGTTGCCGGGCGGTGAGTGTGACCGTGGATCAGCAGGTTTACTTTCGCATCATCCATCACCTTGTCGACCTCTTCGGGGGTGACGTCCATGATGTCGTCCGCTTTCATCTGCTGGCCAGCTTTGCTCTCTGACCTGACCTGTTGACCAATGGCCAGTCGTTCTTCGATCGACTTGCTCAACAGATCGGCCTGCCACTCAGGGTTGCGGAACAGCTGTCGCATGTTCATGTAAGCAACGTCACGTGTACACAGGCTATCACCGTGCATCAGCAGGGCTTGTTGATCGCCAACGGTAATAACCGTACCTTCAGCGAGCATGTCCGCGCCACAGGCATTGGCAAATACATCGCCCATCAGAAAGTCGCGATTACCGTGCATAAAGAAAATTTTTACGCCTTGATCCGCGAGAGCTTTCAGTGAGGTTTGAATGCGTTCAACCAGAGCGTCGGTGTAATCGTCACCGATCCAGACTTCGAAGAAGTCGCCGAGAATATACAGTGTCTCTGCGTCTTTGAGCCGGTCCAGCAGTCCGAAGAAGCCTTCGGACATGGCTGGTCGGTTGCCCTGCAGATGCAGGTCAGAAATAAAGTAATGCGTCATAGAAACCGGATCAGTCAGCGATGACTTCAGCTTTCTCGATGATTACGTCTTCCGCAGGTACGTCCTGGTGGCCCATAGCCATCGTGGTACGCACGCCTTTGATGCGGTTTACCACATCCATGCCTTCAGTTACTTTGCCGAATACTGCGTAGCCCCAACCCTGCATGTCTTTGCTGGTGTGGTTAAGGAAGGCGTTATCAGCAACGTTGATAAAGAACTGCGCGCTGGCAGAGTGTGGGTCCATAGTGCGGGCCATCGCCAGGGTGCCAACTTCGTTCTTGAGGCCGTTGTCAGCTTCGTTTTCGATAGGCTCGCGAGTTGCCTTCTCTTTCATGCCAGGCTCCATGCCGCCGCCCTGAATCATGAAACCGTCGATGACGCGGTGGAAGATAACGCCGTCGTAGAAGCCATCTTTAACGTACTGCTCGAAGTTTGCGGCAGTTTTAGGAGCTTTTTCGTGGTTCAGTTCGACTTTGATGTCACCAAAGTTGGTTTTCAGCAGGATCATGATTTCTCTCAGCTCAAATAGTGTGTTCGGGTATCCCTTACGGGCTTTCGGCGCGTATAATACCGCCTTTTTCCACGGCCCGACATGGGGCGGCTATCGTTTCTGTACAGATACGGACCAATATGACTGATACGACATCGAACACCAGTAATAATTTCATCGCCAAAATCATTCAGGAAGACCTTGATGCCGGGCGCGTACAATCGGTGCAGACCCGATTCCCGCCAGAGCCAAATGGTTACCTCCATGTCGGCCATGCGAAATCTATCTGCCTCAACTTCGGCGTTGCCGAACAGTTTGATGGCGCATGTAACCTGCGTTTCGATGACACCAACCCAGAGAAAGAAAGCCAGGAATTCATTGATGCGATTAAAGACGACATCACCTGGCTTGGTTATCAGTGGAAGGGCGATATTCACTACGCGTCTGATTATTTTGATCAGCTGCACGACTGGGCGGTTGAACTGATCAAGGCCGACAAAGCCTATGTCTGTGACCTGAACGCCGAAGAGGCGCGCGAATATCGCGGCACCCTGACCGAGCCGGGTAAGAACAGCCCATATCGCGAACGTACTGTCGAAGAGAATCTCGACCTGTTTGCTCGTATGAAAGCGGGTGAGTTCGATACGGGTGCGAAAGTTCTGCGCGCTAAGATCGACATGGCGTCGCCGAACATGAATATGCGCGACCCGATCATCTACCGCATTCGTAAGATCACCCACCACCAGACCGGTGATAAGTGGTGCATCTACCCGACCTATGACTTCACTCATGGGCAGTCGGATGCGATTGAAGGCATCACTCACTCTGTGTGTACGCTCGAATTCGAAGATCACCGCCCATTGTACGAGTGGTTCATCGAAAACCTGCCGGTACCTGCGCAGCCTAAACAGTACGAGTTCGGCCGCCTCAACCTCGACTATACGGTAACGTCTAAGCGCAAGCTCAAGTTCCTGGTTGATGAAGGTGTGGTCGCTGGCTGGGATGATCCGCGTATGCCGACTATTTCTGGTATGCGCCGCCGTGGTTTTACCCCAAGCTCAATTCGCACCTTCTGCGACATGATTGGCGTTACCCGCAGTGATGGCATGGTTGACGTAGCCATGCTGGAGCACGCATTGCGTAGCGACCTGAACCAGAATGCACCTCGCGCCATGGCCGTACTCAAGCCATTGAAAGTGGTGATTGAAAATCTGCCTGAAGATCACAAAGAAATGCTCAAAGCGCCGTTCCACCCAGAGCTGGACCTGGGCGAGCGTGAGATGCCATTTACGCGTGAAATCTTTATTGATCAGGACGACTTCAAAGAAGAGTACAGCAAGAAGTTCAAGAAGAAGTTCTGTCCGGGCAAACGCATCCGTCTGCGTTTCTCTTATGTGATTGAAGCAACCGATTACGAGAAAGACGCCGATGGCAATGTCACGCTCGTGAAGGCGAAGCTGATTGAAAATACCCTTGGCGAAAACCCGGAAGACGGCGTAAATCCTAAGGGTGTTGTTCATTGGGTGTCGGCCACCGATCACAAAGAAGCCGAACTGCGTCTGTACGAGCGACTCTTCACCAGCGCGACGCCAGACAAAGGCGAGGGCGACTTTATGGATCACGTGAATAAAGATTCATTGAGTGTTGTTACTGCACTGATCGAGCCGGCACTGGCCGAAGCGGATGCTGAAGCAAACTTCCAGTTTGAGCGAGAAGGCTACTACGTTGCTGATCGCTTTGATCACACCGCTGAAAAACCGATTTTCAATTTAACTATCGGTCTTCGCGAAGACAAAGCCCTTTTGGGCTAACTACCTTGAAACTACAGCGTTGAAGTGCGCCTCAAAAATACTCATTTACTCTAGTAAACTCCGTTTTTTGATGCGCCCTTCGCCTTGTATTTTCGGCGTCGTAAACGCCCAAAATTAACCGGCAACTAAAGCCTCAAATTTAGCTATCGGAAAAACCATGACACTGAAGATTTTTAACACCCTGACCCGACAGAAAGAAGAATTCAAACCCCTCGTACCCGGCAAAGTCGGCATGTACGTGTGTGGCATGACGGTCTACGATTTCTGTCACCTAGGGCATGCCCGTGTCATGGTCGCGTTTGATGTTATTGCGCGTTATTTGCGCCATCGCGGTTTCGATGTGAACTACATCCGTAACATCACCGATATCGACGACAAAATCATTCAGCGTGCTAACGAAAATGGCGAAGCCTTTGATGCACTGACTGAGCGCTTTATCGCAGAAATGCACAAAGACTCAGAGTTGCTCGGTATCGAAAAGCCAGACGCAGAGCCAAAAGCCACCGCGCACATCGGTGATATCATTAAGCTGGTCGAAACCTTGATATCAAATGGCTTTGCCTACGCTGCCGATAATGGCGACGTGTATTACCGTGTACGCAAATTCGAAGGCTATGGTCAGCTCTCTGGCAAGGTGCTCGACGAACTTGAAGCCGGTGCGCGCGTAGAAGTGGGCGACGTAAAAGAAGACCCGCTCGACTTCGTACTCTGGAAGTCTGCCAAACCCGAAGAGCCACACTGGGATTCGCCGTGGGGTATTGGTCGTCCGGGCTGGCACATTGAATGTTCTGCCATGTCGACCTGCTGCTTAGGCGATACCTTTGACATTCACGGCGGTGGCCCGGACCTTAAATTTCCGCACCATGAGAATGAGATCGCCCAATCAGAAGCGGCAACTGGCAAGAAATACGTGAACACCTGGATGCACGCAGGGGCAGTACGTGTTGATGGCGAAAAGATGTCTAAGTCACTGGGCAACTTCTTCACCATTCGCGAAATTCTCGACAAATACCCAGCCGAAGTGGTGCGCTTCCTGCTGCTGTCGAGCCAGTACCGCAGCGCCATTAACTACTCAGAAGACAGCCTGAAAGAAGCCCAGACCAAACTCGAACGCTTCTACAACGCACTCCTGAACGTCAGCGTCGGTGACGTAAAAGATATCGACAACGATTACAGTGCACGCTTCCACGCCGCCATGGATGACGACTTTAATACGCCAGTGGCCATTGCCGTGCTGTTTGACCTGGTGCGCGATCTGAATAAAGCCTCTGGTGAAGAACAAGCTGCACTGGCAGGCCAGTTGCGTAACCTCGGTGGCGTGCTTGGCTGCCTGCAGTCAGACCCACAAAGCTTCCTGCAATCAGGTGCAGGCGACGAAGCAGAATGGATCGAAGAAATGATCCAGAAGCGCCTCGAAGCCAAAAAAGCCAAAGACTTCGCCACCGCCGACGCTGTTCGTGATGAGCTGGTAGCCAAAGGCATTGTGCTGAAAGACGGCCCTGAAGGGACGACTTGGTCGAAATCGTAATCTAATAAAAAAGTACTGAATTAGTAAATAAAGCGCCGGGTAATGCCCGGCGTTTTCGTATCTGGCGAATGTAAAGAAGGCCTGGTTGCCCATACAGTATATTTCGGCATTTCGCGCGAATCTGGCACGCTTTACATTCGTGCTTGCGCGTTTTGCCGGAGGGGAGTACGGTAAACATCAAACGAATCAGATACTTAGAAACTTGGTTTACAAGTTTATGTGCGCACGAATATCGAAATAACAGGCGTGCGCGTTTTTCTTGAAGGGAGGTTTGAGTTATGGAAGATTTTTCAATACAGTCAATAAGTTATCCGGGAAACCTCGAAAGAGTGTCCCAGGATAAATGCGCACGCACACTAATAAGCTGTTAGCCGAATAAATTACTCGGAGAAATCGTTATGCAATCAAAAGATCATTGGGAGAATGTTTACACCGCAAAGGCCTCTACAGAGGTTAGTTGGTTTCAAGAACACGCCGAGCTTTCAATGAAATTGATTCAAGATGTTGGCATTCCTACATCAGCTTCAATTATTGATGTGGGCGGTGGTGCTTCAACTCTCGTTGATGATCTTCTGGCACACAGTTATAAGAATATTACAGTTCTTGATCTATCCAGTGCCGCTTTATCTACAGCAAAAAGTCGACTAGGCAAAAATGCATCAAAAATAAAATGGCTTGAGGCAAATGTTTTAGAGGCGGACTTTCCAGTCCATGCTTATGATGTCTGGCATGATCGTGCAGTTTTTCACTTCCTGACCAGTGAAGAAGATCGTCACTTTTATGTTCGGCAAGTGTTAAAAGCAGTTAAACCTGGCGGGCTTGTTATTGTTGCCACCTTTGCCGAAGATGGCCCAACAAAATGCAGCGGGCTTCCGGTAATGCGATACAGCGCAGACCAGTTACATTCAGAATTTGGTGAGCCATTCCAACTTCTTGGCCATGAAAAGGAGTCACATCATACGCCGGGTGGCAATGAACAAAAATTTGTATATTGCTTTTGCAAAAAGGTGATTTAGTGCAAAAATCGGCTAACAAGTTGCTCAAGTCGGATTGTGGTAATCTGTCACCTCGCTTGCAAAAAGACGCAAGCGTGTCGCCAGTTCACCACAACCGCTTAGCAAGGCGTTATGTGTCCCTAGAGATCCTGTCATGAGTGCAAATGCCGGTGAATTATTCGAGACAATGAAGTATAGGCTTCAGATGCAAAATGAGGGAATTACGAATCCTCCTTCATCTGTAAAAGCAGCCACGGAAGTATTGGTAGAAAAATTGGCAAGTATAGATGCGACTGAAAGTATCGAAGTAAGTTTTGGAAATGGCACTAAAGTAAAATATATCCGCTCTTCTACAGGCGAGGTATTGGCGGAAATCAATGAAGGGTAAACACATAACAAGCAAAGGCAGGCTGGGACGGCTTCGCCGCCCCTGCTTTGAGCGTTATGTTTCAAAACCACTATGCAAATAGCTAATCTAATTGAGCCAGGGTTCTCCACAGCTGACGCTGAATACCCTGAAATAAAGCAAGAGGATGGAGATTTAACTCTGCGCTTTAAAGACTGGCAAGAAAAACTCGTTGAGGTTTTCTTCGGTGATGCTATTGCCTTCAAGTGGCAGATGGCCGAATCTTTTCTAGCCAATGAACGTGATGATTGTAGCTACGAAATTGAAGGCTCTGAATGGCTAGAGCTTCATCGTAAACAAGGTGAGATTGGCCCCCAAGAAGAATATAAGCATTACAAATTTAACTTTAATGCTGTTGGTCAATTTGAGGTTTTAGCTCAGTGCTATACCGTAAAAACATAACAAGGCAAGGCAAAATCGCCCTGCGGGCTGGACGCGCTAACGCGCGCCTTTGCTTGCGGCGTTAACTTTAAAATTAAAATCTTACAAGGAGAAAATATGGTAAATAAATTGGTAGTGTCGACACTGGTTGTGTCAATTCTTTTTTTGAGCGGTTGTGCTGGTTGGAATACGACATATCAACATATGGGGAAATATAAGAGTGAGTCTGAACTAAATTCAAATTCCATACCGCCAGAGCATGTTGACGTTTATGTTCAAGAGTACCCAAAAGGCTTTCATTATGACGAAGGGATAGTTTCAGTCGTAGAAGGATACGAATATGAGATACTAGGTGAAGCAAAGGTAGAATTTAAACCTGTGAATATACCAGCTTTTATGATCGCTGGACTCTTAACTTTCGGGATCGCTGCGTACCCTATGATGACACCCCCGAAGATGACAAAGGATAAAGCTGTTGATCTTCTTAGAATTAAAACGGCAGAGATGGGCGGTAATGCGATCATTGGAGTGAAATTGCCTAGTGGTTCTAATAAGCAAGAAGGAGCGTCAGGGATTGTCGTATATATTCCCGCAGAAAGTTAACAAACAGCAGCATTTGGACGCGCTAATAGCGCGCCCATGTGCTGGGCGTTATGCGTAATCTGTGATGGAATATATAGCTGTAATCGGATTCTTCGTTCTCTTTGCTTACTGGATCTATGCACATGTGGCATTTAGTAGAGCTATGAAGTCATACTCTAGAAAGGAGTTTGAGAAGCACTCAGGCCTTGATCTTCGATCCACTGAATTCGATAAGTTGAGTGATTCTCTCTATCTGAAGAAGTATAAGCTGTCGGGTGATGCTGAGCTCATTAGGGCAGGTGATAGGCTGTTGAAAGTAAAGGAGCGTTTTTACTTGATTTGGGTGGCTTGTTTCGTAGGAGGATTAGTTCTATGGGCATCGAGTTTTGTTTTCCATGCTGCAGCTGCATAACAAACCGCTGAAATTCATTACGGCCACAAAAGCGTGGCCTTCCACTAGGACTCGCTTTGCTCGCCGTCTAGTGGGGCGTTAGCAGGATTTGGTGATTACGCCTATGGAAGAGTTCCTATTGAAATTTGATAGTCCTGATGGCAGATGTTTTGTTTTAGTTGAAAACGATAGAACCTCATGTTGGGCTTACCTCATTGAGTCTGATAGTGAAAATATTCTGAAGGATGTGTTCTTATATAGCCCGATTGAGCCCCAGGAAAATTTTGATAAGGTGGCAATGGCTGAAGGTGCTACGCCAGTATTGATCACCAGGTACGCATCTGAATCTGCAGTCATTGATTCGCTTGATACATCAAGTATAAAGGTTAGGTGGTCGTCTATTTCGGGTAGCTTTTCAATTCATTATAGAGACAGTCCAATCGCTGCTATATATGCGGATCATCAGCTAGGATTTTCGAAGGCTTTAGTAGGAAGTTCCGGATTTGGAGAAGAGTGGGATGAGAATCGCTATAATCAGACCTTTCGTTGAAACTGCTAACAAACCGATGAAATTCGTTGCGGCCACAAAAAGCGTGGCCTTCACTAGGACTCGCTTCGCTCGCCGTCTAGCGGGGCGTTGGGCTCAGAGAACACATGCCACGTAATGAATTTAAATCAATTCGAGGAGTATTCTCGGATATAGTCCGCAGGAAATCTGACGCTGCTAAGGCTCGTCGCAAAGGCCGAGACAAAGCGGCTGAACCTTCTGCCGAAGTATACGCTGACTCTTGTGCAAGGATCGCTAGTGCGTTTGAAAATGACGGTTTCCGTTATGCAAAGAGCGGGCCTCACATGACAAGACGTAGAAACGGATTTGCTGAGAAGGTTGTATTTCAAACTAGTTACCATAATATTCCAGGTCAACATGTATCGCTTTCCGTAGCTGCCAACGTGGGATCTAAAAAACTCAAGGAGTGGCGGAACTCTCAGCCAGTATCTCTGCGTAAAGATGATTGGGTCGGTGGAGGGATGATTCATCTTTTAGGGACGAACCAAGTCTACCTCACATGGGAACTGGCTGACCCCGAATCCAGGGAAGATACGATTGCGGACGTTGTCGACACGATAAGGTGCTTTGCTCTTCCGTATTTTGACCATTTCCAAAACATCCCAACGGAGGGTGTTCAAAATTCTGTGTC
>NZ_DFQB01000009.1:0-39345 GCF_002377545.1 Thalassolituus sp. UBA3500
TAGTCGAGAAAATGGGAAACGACGTGTTGTGGTAACAGCAAACGTGCGCGGGCGAGACCTGGGAAGTTTTGTTAGTGAGGTAAAAAAGGAAATTCACGAACAAGCCGATATCCCTCCAGGCTACTGGTTAGATTACGGCGGCACCTTTGAACAGTTGGAATCGGCCAGTCAGCGACTATCCCTTGTGGTGCCACTCACTTTGATGGTGATTTTGGGTTTACTGGTCATGGCTTTTGCATCACTCAAAGACGCATTGATTATTTTCAGTGGTGTGCCCCTCGCGCTCACTGGTGGCGTGTTATCACTGTATTTACGTGATATGCCGTTATCGATCTCTGCTGGCATTGGGTTCATTGCCTTATCAGGCGTAGCCGTTTTGAATGGTCTGGTGATGCTCGCTTTCATACGTCAACTTTGGCATGAGACGGGAGAATTGACCCAGTCCATCGTAGACGGAGCCATGATCCGACTACGGCCAGTCTTAATGACGGCACTTGTCGCAAGTTTGGGGTTTGTGCCGATGGCACTGAATACCGGTACCGGTGCAGAGGTTCAACGACCACTCGCGACAGTTGTGATTGGAGGGATTATCTCTTCAACTATCTTGACCTTGCTCGTACTTCCGGTGCTGTATCAGTGGGTCCACCGCCGAGATAACAAAGTTAGCAAATAATTGTCATACCCCGGCGAAAGCCGGGGTAGCTAACTCCGGCTGAGTCGTCGTGGCGATTAGCTGATGTACTAAATTATTTATAATAACAGAGGCCTGAAATTGCCGTCAGCAACTTCAAAGCAAGGGAAATATAATGAAAATACTTTTGAAAAAAATACCAACTTTATGGATTCAATTTCTGCTTTTTACCATTGTGATGCTGTCAGTATATCCGGTAACTGCTGATGACGAGGTTGCGCTTGGCCGCGTACAGGCACCGGTGACTATCATCGAGTACGGCTCGTTAACATGCGACTACTGCATCTATTTTCACAGAGAAGTACTGCCGCACATACAATCACGATATATCGATACTGGCCAAGTGCGTTTTATCTATCGTAATTTTCCAACCAGCAATGCGGCAATACGCGGCGCGGTGGCTGCGCGCTGTGCTGGTGACCTATACTATAAGATGCTAGATGTGTTGTTCGCGCGAGTAGGAGCTTGGGCCGAGGCGGATGATGTTGACAGAGCGCTGATTCAGCAGGCTGCCGCCCTCAACATAGATGAGGAAGACTTTTATGCCTGCATCAATGATCCGAGTCAAGACCAAGCTATAATAGCCGTGCAACTGCAAGCCAAAACAGAATTTGATATAATCGGTACGCCCACGTTTGTTGTTAATGGCAAGGTCGTACGGGGCAAAAAGACTATTGAGCAAATAGACGCTTTGATCAACAAAGCACTCTAGACTCTCGCCGGTCAGCCACCAATAAATCCGAATAGGGGGCAAAGTTATTCGCGCTTTTTAATACGAACATTTTGGAGGATGAAATGACTTTCGGGTATTGCCGGCAGGCGATCTATTCTCCAGGACGGCGATGGTTTTGATAATGATCACCGCCGCCTTGTGGAATCAGTGTATTGATCGCCGTTGCGTTTTTGTGATGCTCGTAAATACTTGCTTTATTCGCCATGCTTGTTGCCATGCTCATCATGTTTATCCATGTGAGCATCCCGCAAAATATCGATGCCACCATAGAGTGCAATGCATGCAACAGCGATCCCTACCAGCAAGTCCGGCAAATTTGAACCTGTCCAGATAACAATGATGCCCGCAAGTATCACGCCGCCATTTGCGACAAAATCATTCATGCTGAAAGTGGTCGCTGCGCGCAAATTTACATCTTTACTTTGCAATTTCTTCAACAGGTAGAGTGACAGAAGATTCACCACCGCTGCGATGACAGCCATCGTCATCATCATTGCGCCCGCAGGTTCCGATCCCTCAAAATAGCGACGAATCGCATCTAGCACCACGCCGCCGGCGAAGATTAATAGCATAATCCCGGAAAAACGTGCCGCGCCGCGCTTCCACGTGCGAGAACGAGATAAGGCAAGCAGACTTAATCCATACACAATAGCGTCGGATGAGTTATCAAGGCCGTTGGCGATAAGCGCGTTGGAGTCACCGACAAAACCCGTCGCCAAGAACCCCACCGCGATAGCCACGTTTAGCCAGAGCACAATCCAAAGCGTGCGACGCTTGTCAGCCGAATCGAGATCAAAATTGGCTTCACTCATAGGCAATATCTCCATGACCAGCACGCGCCCATAATTCAGCGCTGTCTATTTCATTGGAGTCAAAAAAGCGCATTTCAGCGGAGGGGAATAATGGGTCGAAAAGCTTCGTTCCCCATTCCTGCCAGTTCTTGTTACCCACGATAGCAATTCGGCCAAACTTATCCTGGTGTTTCGCATCGAACTTTAAATCGCGCCAAAGGCCGCTTAAGTCCCAGCCGGAGAAGTTGGACGCGAGCTCGATGAGCATGGGAACTGAAGCTGATTCCTTGGCCGCTATGCGCTCGAAAATCGGCACGAAGCGATCATAATCTGAACCTCCGGGCGTACCTCTGGCTTTAATTCGGACCAGTTCATTTTCTTCTGCTATATCAAGCATAACGTTTCCCTCTAGGCATTTTTAAGTGGCTGTTAGAGCAAGTATTCTGTAGATGTGACTACTCTCGTGACTATGGATTCATTATTGTGCAAGTGGGAGCACCACCAAACCAATCGCCAGCCAAGCATAAGCAATGATTGTAAACACCAGCAATATCCAGTCCCCAATACTTCTATCTGCTGACATCGACCCTTCTTTTTTCGAATACCACCAATATATAAATACGCCCGATAGAGCGATAAACATTACGTTTAAGAAAAAAGAGTAATCTATTTTAAAAAATTCCCGATCGGTCATCGATTTGGGACGCAATTCGCGTAGAGCTGGGCAATACCGGCTCTAGGTCCACAATCCATCGTTATTTTCGCGAGATCGAAGAAGAGGCGTCAGCTCGATTGGATGATGAGGCTCTGCTCAGCCAGCCTATAAAAGAGCTTGTCGGACGCCTTGCCTCAGTGCTCCGCCAGGAGGCTCAATCTCTAGTTGAAGAACATCAAACCAAGCATCAAAGCCAGGTAAGGTCACTTACCGATCGCATTCAAGAACTCGAAAGCTCGCTTGCCAACACAAATAACACTTTAGAAACAAAAGAGCGTGAGCTGAAAGTCGTGCTCTCCGATCATGATGCCAAAGAAACGTTGAAAGCAAATGCTGCCAAAGCCAATCAAGCCAACGAAAAGCTTCAAGTACTGTTAGCCGAGAAGCAGGCTCAGATCGAGTCACTGGAAGAAAAGCATCGTCACAACCGCGAAGCGATGGAGCATTACCGGCAATCCGTTAAGGATCAGCGTGAGCAAGATCAACGAAAACATGAGCACCAAGTACAGCAATTGCAAGCTGAAATCAGGACTTTAAATCAAACACTTTCTGTTAAGCAGGGTGATATCACGCAGCTGAACAAAGACAACGGAAGATTGGCAGCTGAGCTTGGCGCCACACAGAAAACGGTTGCAAAGCTGGAAGCCGAGCAGCGCAAACTAATAACAAATTTGGAGTCGAAATCAGCAGAAGTCGAGTCACTCAAAACCCAACTATCCGAGCTCGAAAAACAATCAGAGGAACTCGATAAGCTTAAAAGGCTGAATGAAGAGCTGCTCGCCTGGAAAGCCCAGGCGTCTGTATCGATTGGCAAGCTGGAAACGGAAATCTCAATTAAGACAGAAATGATGAATCGTTTACTGGAAGAAAGAAGTAAAACCCCGGAAGCCAGTGGATGACCTGCTGCTCTCAGGCTCAGTAGGGTATTTGCTCTTATCGCTGGCCACCTCAGGCGCTTCGCAGACCCTATTGCTGTTTTCCGACAGAGAGGGCTCATACCCGGTCGGCTGCGCAATTTTAGCCCAAAGAGCGGTGCAAATCGATAGCAGAAGTCAGCGTTATATCGAATTACGCATACCATGCGTAATTGCGCGTAATTTCCAAAAAATCGAGTGGCGCCAGGGGTTTGCATTCGAAGTGGCTAAATTTGGGAGTTTTACCGGCCACCTAAAAACTTGTCTCGGATATTTTCAATAAAAACAGTAGGTTAGGCCAGCTTTGGTGAATTTTCCAGGATGACGGCCGACCCTCTCTCTGGGACAAATTGGTGAAGCGGTTGCCTCAAGTCTCGCAGAGGCTGGATACATCGAAACCCCAAGGAAACAGCTATTTGTAGAGCGAATAAAGCACGCAGATGGAACCTACTTTGTTGGAATGTTAGGTGGTACCTTTTATGAATCGTCTATGTTTTCTGATGCTTTAGCTGAGGTCGTCAGCCCAATTGATTCACCAAGGTACTTGATCAGACGAAAGGGTAGTTATGGCCGCTCTGACTTTCATGCAGTACCGCTGAAGCTGGCCTTGAATAAAAGTAATGCTGAGGCCTTTCATCGAAACTGGGAGCGGTATGTCGGGCCGGCAGAGTTAATCTATACCCGAAACGCAGAGGGACGAAATGTCCTGGCGAAATCACGCCTTAAAGCGTTTTCATCGGCGTTTGCGCGGGAGGTTCGCCGGGAGGATCAGTGGCTTTGACTGCTGACTCTGTTTAAAAGCCGGGCTCCAATTTGAACTCCATGCGCTCCCCCGTTGCTGGGTGACCAAAATCCAGCTCTTTCGCGTGCAAGCAAAGTCTTGGTTCTGACTCCGCAGCATCGCCTGCGTAAAGCGTATCGCCAACAATCGGGTGTCCGATCTGCTGCATATGCAGGCGTAACTGATGCGAACGACCGGTCTTCGGAAACAGCGCGACGCGGGTATTACCGTTCTCCACAGAGAGTTTTTGCCAGCGTGTCAGTGCATAACGGCCGTCCGTGTGGCTGATCATCTGGCGTGGACGATTTGGCCAGTCGACGATGATGGGTAGGTTGATGCACCCCTGATTGCCGGATACTTCTCCCATCACGACCGCTTCGTAGACTTTGCGCGTGGTCTGGGCTTCAAACTGGCGCTGGACGGTATTCAGCGCTTTTTTGTCGCGGGCAAACACCAGAATGCCAGAGGTGTCCTGATCCAGCCGGTGAATCACCAGAATCTCGCCATAGCGTTCCTCGAGTCGACTGACGCAGGAGTCCTTCAGGTACCGCCCCGGCACGCTTAGCAGGCCGGCAGGCTTGTTGACGACGATGATGTCGTCGTCGATATAGAGCGGCGGGATCAGGCCGTCGTTCGGTATGTGGCGGGTATCCCGCCGTGAGGTGTGCCGACCCTCAGTCATGATGTTGGCGTCACCTGTTCGGCGGCGATCACTGCGCTTTGGTCTGGAGCATCTGGGAGGTTGCGGATCAGCATGGCACGCTTCATCGGCAAGTGCTCAAGGCCGTCTGCCGGAAGGGTAACAATAAAGCCGGAGCCCGGTGCGTCGTCGCGCGGATTGCCACCGGTGTCGCGGATATCATTCAACGTGTAAGTCACATTGCCCGCGGTGGTCATCAGCTCCACGGTGTCGCCGTTCTGGAAGCGGTTTTTCACTTCAATGGTCAGGCGTCCATCGCGAACGTCGGTCACCTGACCGACAAACTGTTGATGAACGGATGCCGAGTTGCCGCGTTCGTAGTTCTGGTATTCATCGTGCACATGGCGACGGAAGAACCCTTCGGTGTAACCGCGGTTTGACATGTTCTCAAGGGTATCCATCAGGCCTCGGTCAAAGCCTCTGCCTGCGACTGCGTCGTCAATGGCTTTGCGATACGCCTGTGCGGTCCGGGCGACGTAGTAATGCGACTTTGTACGACCTTCAATTTTCAGAGAGTGAACACCCAGCTCGACCAGCTTCTCGATATGCTGAATGGCGCGCAGGTCTTTCGAATTCATGATGTAGGTGCCGTGCTCGTCTTCGAACGCTGGCATGTATTCGTTAGGGCGGTTGCCTTCCTGCAGCAGGAATATCTTATCCGAGGTCGCACCGCGCCCGAGTGTTGGGTCGAACTCGTTCACCCCTTTCGGGATGACATCGCCACCGGCGGTTTCTTCTGCTTCGTGGGCGTCGTACTTCCAGCGGCAGGCGTTGGTGCAGGTGCCCTGATTGGGGTCGCGATGGTTCATGTAGCCCGACAGCAGGCAGCGGCCTGAGTAGGCGATACAGAGTGCGCCATGAACGAAAACTTCGATTTCCATTTCTGGGCACTTTTCGCGGATTTCGGCAATTTCCTCGATGGAAAGCTCGCGCGAGAGAATGATCCGGCTGACGCCCTGACGACGCCAGAACTCGACGCTGGCCCAGTTAACGACGTTCGCCTGTACCGACAGGTGAATCACCTGATCTGGCCACTTGTCTTTTACCATCATAATCAGGCCAGGGTCGGACATGATCAGCGCATCCGGCTTCATTTCAATGACGGGTTCAATATCGCGCATATAAGTCGCAATTTTTGAGTTGTGCGGGGCGATGTTGCTGGCGACGTAGAACTGCTTGCCCAGATTGTGGGCGTACTCAATGCCGGTGGCCAGATTCTCCATATTGAAGTCGTTGTTGCGTACGCGAAGGCTATAACGCGGCTGCCCGGCATAAACCGCATCTGCACCGTAGGCAAACGCGTATTTCATATTGTTCAGCGTACCTGCCGGAGAGAGCAGTTCTGGGGTGAAAGTCATGATGTAGCCTCCGCGGAAATTCGAGCGCGGAGACTAGCATAATTTGGCGTTTCTGGCAGCCGTCGCTGTATCAGGCGGTCAGGCCGAAAGGCGAGATCTCTGTGTCTGCCAAAGTACGGAGTACGGTTGCAGAAACAGGCCGTTGTTTAACATTGGCCAGTGTTGCCGTCCACTCGTTATCAAGGTCGCGCCAGTAGCTCGCCAGGCCTGCGCCATCACCGCCCAGTGCGTCGAGCTCCTGATGCAGTTCGTTGATGTTGCCTCGGATTAACGCAGTATCGTCGGAGTCTTCGTCGAAAAGGGCGGCAAAGGCAGTATGGGTCGCTGAGAATACCAGGGCGGCGATACGCCCATTGAGCGAGTCGGTGTTTTCGAACGTTGCTTCCCAGTCAGAAAATGCGTTGTAGAAGCGCTCAAGATTAGACTCTGACTTCAGGTCTCCACAGATAAAAGCCCGGAGTTTTGATGTTGCTTTTTTCCAATGCTCAAAGCTTGCGCCTGTCTCGCTTTCTTCGAGCGCTAAGTGCGGGGTGCAGCTATCGGCAAGTGCCAGGCACCAGGTGCTTCGAGCGATCGGGCTTAGAAGGTTATCGGATGACACGTATTAAACTCCGTGATCAATGGGTAGGTGCTTATTGTACAGAAAAAGTAGCAATGAGAGCTTGATCACATGGTCATGGTGAAGCATGTATGACAGTTCGCGTTTTACAAACTGGCATGGCATGTAGTCTTGACTTTGCATAAATCTCAGCGTTGTCTATTGTCTAATATGTGTACAGTGAAGCGGCAAGGCCTATGAATACTGAGCTTACACTGGTAGATGTATCCGGCACACACCTATCAGTCGATATTAATCAGCTCACCCCGATGGGATTTGAGAGTGTGATCAGTCAGCGTGAACTCGCTGAGTTGAGGGATGAGAGTGGCCGGTTTCGGGAATTCGAAATGCAGTTGCGCGCGTCTAATGATGAACAGAATACCTACCTGGAAAGTCTTGGCGTCTGTCGTGTGCATTCAGTCAGGCGCATCTGTGCGGATAAGTCGGTATTGTGTCTGCGTTTTGAGGCATCACCCTGTGATGTATACAAGCGTCTGGCGGGCGCTGGCATAGGAAATATTAACATTCACCCGATGGGTGAGATGTGCGCAGATATTCCAGAAATCTTACGGCGTGCCTGATGTTATTTCGAATAATCGGGCATCCCCGTGATTTCGCAGAAGGGTCTCCTGATCCTCTGTGACCGTTAGTGTAAGAGCAACCCCGGTTTCCGAATATTGCTCTTCCTCAACGGCGGCTCCGACTTCTATCGCTATATAGCGGGCCTGAGCTTCATTTTTGAAATCGCAGCGTATACATAGCGTCTTGACGGGGCGCCACTCCACCCAATTTTCTTTGCCAAAGCTCATGATCGCGTCCGACGCAGAACTGCCGTACGCGCGCTGAAGGCCGCCCATGCCCAGTTTAATACCACCGAAGTACCGGGTAATCAGAATTGCACAGTTGATTACGTTGTGGTGCTGCATCACTTTCAATATGGGTGGGCCACTGGTGCCGCCGGGCTCTCCATCATCACTGAACCCTTCGACTACCTGACCTTCCGGGTTTATGGCGCGAAAGCCATAACAGACATGATTAGCTTTGGGGTGGGCCTCCTTGAGGGCCTGCTGCCGTATCTTGGTAATCTCTGGGTCTGTGATCGGAAGTATTTCAGCGATAAATCGACTGTTTTTGACGTCTGTTTCGCAGCTGTGGCCGTTCAGTGGGAATACAAGCATTAGCGAACGCAGCGATAAATGTTGAAGCGTTTGTCGTCAGAAATAAGCGCTACGTCTTTAAATAGTCGCTTCAGTACTTTTGTGTACGGCAGGTGGCGGTTTGCAACGACAAGAAGCTCTCCGCCTTGGCGTAACTGATGGAAGCTCTCATGAAACATACTCTCTGCGATGGAGGTTAACTGTTTGTGGCCATCATGAAACGGGGGGTTGCAGATGACCATGTCGAGCGTTTCTTCCACGGAGGACAGGATATTGCCTTGTCGTACGTCTCCTCGCAGGTTGTTAGCCTGAAGATTTGATCTTGCTGCCAGTGTCGCCAGTTGAGAATCGTCGGTCGCTATCAGGGTTGCTTGCGGGTTACTTTTCGCTATATGCGCCGAGAGTATGCCGTTGCCGCACCCAAGATCGCAGATGGTTCCGGTCTGCCCTGTCGGCAGGTGTTTAAGTAGGGCTCGCGCGCCGGGGTCGGGCCTGTCGCCGCAGAATACGCCCGCAGGTGCTGACAGAGAAAATCCAGAGATATCGTAGCGTCGGGTCACAGGGGCGACGTCAGAAAACTTACTGAGGCCGCGTAATTTGACTAGCCTCGCTTTGCGGACAACCGGCAGTTGTTCGTAATGCTCCGCCTTCTCCTCAAGCCAGTTCAATAGTGGAATAGGTATGTGCTTGGCCATTCCGGCAAGAAGAATCGTGGCGTCTGGATATACTTTTGCCAGGTAGTAGAGCTGCGCAGATAGCTGCTCTTTCTGCTTGGGTATCCGGACCAGTACTTGAGTGTCTCGCGAACTCACATTGTCCAGACGGTCGGCATCTGAAAAATCTGGGTACTCCAGAAAAGTGGCTTCGGGCAGGCCGTTTTCGAGGCGATTCTGTTGCGTCGCTATTCGCGCACAAAAACTGTCATGCCATACCTGCGCTTCGGGGAATGCGCAGGACAGGGCACCGTACCGATCATTTAAAATTAGTCTGACTGGTGCATCAGACTCGTTGAGCATATATCCGTCAGCAGCATCCCAGGGCATGCTGATGTTTGCTGGCACTTCGGGATAGCAGCGAAGTGCCAGATCGGCTTCAGGCCAGTGGGGCATCAGTACAGATCTTCGTCGCGCTTGTTGTTATCAAGTAGGCTGAGAAGGTCAGGGTCGCGCTCTCTCTTCTCTTCTTCACGCTTGTCTTCGCGATCTTTTTGCGAATCATTGCGCTGCGTGTTCTCTTTCTTGCGGGCGGCCGCCTCTTGATCCGCTTTCAGTTGCTTCTTTGCATCCGGATTGGATTCAAGAAACTTCTCAAAAACAGATTTGTTCTTCTTGCTGGTGCGCTTGCCGCTTTGCCGATCGGTACCGGCCTCTCGCTTCAATTTCTTGATACTGCCGGTCTTCACCTGATGGATGCGAGACAGAGAGCGGGTCTTCTTTTTACGTGTCATGGTGACTACTTCGAAAAAATGATGTCCCATTCTACCGGAGTCACATGCTGTTTTCATCGGGTGTATACTCCGCGTCATGTATATCTCTCTGCTTATTCAAACTCTGTCCATCACAGCCCCGGTCGTCCTGCTTGTCGTGCTTGGGGTTTACTTACGTCACAAACAGCATATTGATGATGCCTTTGTGACTACCTCTTCACGGCTTGTCTTTAATGTGTCTCTGCCGGTACTTATGTTCCTGGCGATTGTGACAGCGGACATGTCAGTGTCCCAGCATTTACCACTGGTGTGGTTTTCGCTGGGGGCGGCGCTCGGCGCGTTCGCTCTTGTCTGGTGTGTATCAAGGTTTGTTCGTGTGCCTGCTGCGCGACACGGAGCCTTTGTTCAGGGGGCTTTTCGCTCTAATCTCGGTATTATCGGGCTGGCCCTCTGTCTTAATGCGTATCCGGAAGAGGGCGCAATACTGGGGGCGCTGGTACTGGCGGTCGTTACTCCGGTATACAATCTGCTTTCGGTGTGGGTGTTGGCGTCAGGGGATAAGGAAATCTCCTGGGGGCAGCAATTGATGACGACTCTCCGCAACCCTCTCATTATCGCCATAGGGCTGGCGAGCGTGGTTCGTCTGTCGGAACTTCTGCTTCCTCAGGTTCTTTTGCAGACGGGCGAAATCCTGGCAGGGCTGACGCTGCCATTGGCGTTGATCGGTATTGGTGCATCTCTGACAATGAGCAGGGCCCTGGTCGTCGACCCTGTGGTTTGGCTTGCGGTAGCATTGAAACTTGTGATTCTGCCGTCCGTTGTTGTTTTTTCGGCCTTTAGTTTGGGGGTTAGTGGCGCTTCTCTGGGCGTTGTTGCGCTGATGTTTGCGTCCCCTACGGCTGCTGCTGCGTTTGTTATGGCTAAGAGCATGAATGCAGATGCTCGACTCACAGCCGATATTATTGCCTTGTCGACACTTGGGTCAGGTGTGACGGTGACGACGATTATCTATGTTCTGAATCTGTCGGGGCTGTTATAGTTGGCCGCTTCACAGAACCCTATTTTCGTACGGAAATGCCGAAAAAAGACTATCTCCTGATCTACGTATCCAGTCTGCCGGATGATGCTGCAGCGCGCTTCGAGGTGGATCGACATATCGCCCTGGCGGGTGCCGTCGGTTCCGGCCTTGCCTGGGATGGGCGTTACGCGCAGTACGATTGGGAGTTGGTAAAACGGCAGATTGCTCAAGCAGATACTTTTTTGCTGCTGCTTGGCGAAAGCTACGGTCCGACGACGCCGACGGGCATCAGCTTTCAGCATCGCGAGCTGGTGTATGCTCAATCCCTTCATAAACCGGTCTATTATCTGATGCAGACTGGCATGGAAGGGAACCGCAGCAGCGACGTCAGACTGCAAGAGCTGCGACAGCAGGTCCGAAGTCAGGTCTCTGGCAAGATCTGGCACTTGCTGGATGAGCTGACTGTACACGTGAAAACCTTGCTCAAAAACTGGGATCGTGATGTTAGGGCGCTGACGGGCATGAGCGAAGAAAGCTCGACGGTGCAGCTATCGACCCGCTCAATTCCCGCTAAGGTCACTCCTGTCGGGACGCCTCCCAGAAAAGACATTGAGCTGATTGCTCAAGCCAACGTTTATCGCGGCGGAAATCTTGCACATCAGCTGATCAAAGTACCGATGAAGACAGACAGAATATGGCGCAGTATTTTGCCATTGTTGCGGCTTGGTGCCAGCGAAGATCGTCTGAGAGCGCACATGGAACAGGTACTGACGGCCGAAGTGAAGGCCAGATTGTTGTCTGACAACCCTGGAAGTCACGCGGTGGATGGTGTCAGGGTTGAGAGAAACCAGTTCAGACGCGTGCTGGATGATTGGTCTTCGGATGGTTACATAGAGCATGTCAGGCAGGGAGCACGCACTATCTGGTCACTCCCTTCCTAGTTTGAGGCCTGTTATCAGGCTAAGTGCTAATCAGCTACCCAGAAGATTAGAGCGCTGCTCCCATTCCGTTTTCATGCTGTCGCAGACCGTGTTGCAGACATCAAATATAAACGGTGCGGCGATGCTGAAAAATGCCATGTTACCTTCCTGGCGGCGCTTCACAAGGCCGTGCGTGCGCAACGTAGACAGGTGTTTGGAAACGTTAGGCTGTGATGCGCCGGTATTTTCGACCAGTTCAGTGACTGATTTTTCGCCACTCTGAAGTTGATGAAGAATTTTCAGGCGCATTGGGTCTGAGAGGAGTCTGAATCGCTGAGCAATCAGCTCTAGCATTTCATCTGACATGGGTTCAGCATTGCTCGGCTCTGCATTGTTCGACTCTGAATTCTTCAACATGGTGTCTCGTACTCGGCGTTTCGTTTCAAAAGTAATTCTCAGTCTCATTATATATGATGCCCAGCGAATCGAATATAACTGTTAAGTTATTGTGTCATTCCATTTTGTAATCCTTTCCAAGCTTTCGGCTATAAGGACGAAAAGGGGGAGCTGTCGTGGTGGAAGTTACAGTCACTCTGTATACTTCGCACAATCATGATGAAAGGCTTTGTATCAATGAATAAGCACCTTCTGGCAGTGATCGCTGTCTTAGTCAGTACGTTTCTCGTCGCTTCCTGCTCTGAACCACAGCCAGAACTTCGTCGCATTTCCGGCTTCACAATGGGGTCGCAGTATCACATCAGCTGGTTTGGTGGTGAGGCAACGCCTACAGAGGTGCATGAACAGGTCGAAGACAGACTGGCGCATCTGATTGCGGTCTTTTCTACTTATGAAAGAAACTCCGAGCTGTCACGGTTAAATGAAACCTCAGAAACCCTGGTCGGCAAGGCGGTTAATGTTAGTCCTGAACTTATGTCTGTCCTTCAGGATGCCAGCTACATCAATCGCTACAGTATGGGGCGTCTTGATGTGACTGTTGGCCCGCTGGTCAATCTCTGGGGGTTCGGTCCTGAAGAGCGGGAAGGGCTGCCTAGTCAGGCGGAAGTAGACCAACTACTAGATAACGTAGGGATGGATAAGTTATCGCTCGATAAAGAAAAAAATGAAATTAAGATGAGTGCCCCTTTGTATATCGACCTGTCAGCGGTCGCCAAAGGCTGGGCTGTTGATGACATAGGGTTATTACTGGAAGCCATGGAGATCAACGACTACCTTGTTGAAATCGGTGGCGAGGTTCGTATTCGTGGTGCGAAACCTTCTGGTGACTGGCGCATCGCTATTGAACGCCCGGTGATGGAGGTGGGGCGCTCGGCGCAGAAGATCATCGCCCCCGGAGATAATGCGGTCGCCACATCGGGAGACTACCGGAACTATTTTGAAGAAAATGGTCAACGGTATTCACACACTATTGATCCGCTGACGGGTTATCCAATTCGTCACGGCCTGGCGTCAGTCAGTGTTATTCTTCCTACGTGCTCACTGGCAGACGCGTGGGCAACGGCTCTTAATGTGGCCGGGCCAGAGGCGGCCATGGCACTGGCTGAGGCAAATGACCTTCCAGCCTATTTTATTATTCGTGATGGTGACGGTTTCAAAGAAGCCTCCTCATCAGCATTTAACCGGATGTTCGGCACCACAGGCCATTGATCATCGGTACTATTTTTGGAGTTTGATTATGTCGACAATTCTTGTTGCCTTCGGTGTTATGCTCACCATTGTCGCTGCCATGGCCATTGGAGTGATTATGGGGCGAAAGCCAATTTCAGGTTCGTGTGGTGGTATGAGCGCCATCGGCATGGAGCAGGCTTGTGATGTCTGTGGTGGCGATAAGTCGCGTTGCGAAAAAGAGAGCAAAGAGGCAGCCAAGACATCTGATGGCGCCGATTTTTATGATGCGACTAAGCGCTAATCCAGCAGTTCATTCATTATTGCCTACAATAGACATAACTGATTGCTATAACGGAGTTTTAGATTCATGGCGGAATATCATTACGACGTCGTCATCATAGGTGCAGGCCCGGCGGGTGAAGGGGCTGCGATGAATGCGGCCAAGAAAGGTAAAAAAGTCGCAGTCGTAGAAGACAAAAAGATGGTCGGTGGTAACTGTACACACTGGGGTACCATTCCGTCTAAAGCGCTCCGTCACGCGGTTAAACAGATTATCCAGTTCAATACCAATCCGATGTTCCGGGAAATCGGTGAGCCTCGTTGGTTCTCATTTCCTCAGGTCTTGAAAAGTGCCGAAAAGGTCATAGCCAAGCAGGTTAAGCTGCGCACTGAGTTCTACGGGCGTAATCGCGTCAGTGTGTACACTGGCAAGGCACAGTTCGTTGATGACCATACGCTTGACGTGATGGTGGGTGCTCAGGCTAATACCCGTCTTACGGCCGATGAATTCGTTATAGCCACTGGCTCAAGCCCCTGGCGCCCGAAGGGTATCGATTTTGATCACCCTCGCATCTATGACTCGGACACTATCCTGAATCTTGAGCATACCCCTCGTACCATCATCATTTACGGCGCCGGTGTTATTGGTTGTGAATACGCCTCGATCTTTTCAGGGTTGGGTGTGAAAGTCGACCTGATCCATCCTGGTGATCGTCTGCTCAACTTCCTGGATGATGAGATTTCTGATGCTTTGAGCTATCATCTGCGCGATAAAGGGGCATTGATTCGTCACAGCGAACAATTCTCGTCAGTCGAGGCAAACGACCGTCACGTTACTATGACCATGGTTTCGGGTAAGAAAGTAAAGGCGGACGCATTTCTGTGGGCTGCTGGTCGCTCTGGTAACACAGCAGGTCTTGGCCTTGAGAACGTGGGTCTTGAAACAAACAGTCGCGGCCAGGTAGATGTCGATGGTGAATACCGTACCGCAGTTCCGCATGTTTACGCCATTGGTGATGTTATTGGCTGGCCGGCACTGGCATCGGCTGCTTACGATCAGGGGCGTGCTGCTGCGGCTATTATTTCGTCTCCGGAAGAATTCCGGTTCGTCGATGAGGTTCCTACTGGGATTTATACCATTCCGGAGATTTCATCGGTTGGTAAGAACGAACGCCAGCTGACCGAAGAGAAAATCCCATACGAAGTAGGACAGGCATTCTTTAAGAATATCGCACGAGCGCAAATTACCGGTGAAGGGGTCGGTATGCTGAAGGTCCTTTTCCATCGACAGACGCTCGAATTGCTGGGTATTCATTGTTTTGGTGACCAGGCTGCTGAAATCGTGCACATCGGTCAGGCCATTATGAACCAGAAGGGTGAAGGGAATACGCTTCGATACTTTGTGAATACTACCTTCAACTATCCGACAATGGCAGAAGCTTATCGGGTTGCAGCTCTCAATGGTCTTAACAGGCTCTGATAACGAATGTCTGGCCCCGTGAGCGGGGTCAGCCTTCAATCGTAAGTGTGTACTCGGAGGCTTGGTAAAACAGGCGCCTCGCTAATTCTGTTATCTCCTCTGCTTTTCCTTGTGCGCCCTTCGGGCGGCGTCAATGGCACGTCTTTGATCTTCGGAAGTTCTCCGTAAGGGTTGTCGGTAGCGACAAACATGGGAAGAGAGCAGTTAATAGACCGTCGACCCGCTAGGAATACAATGTTTGCACGAACGGTCGGAGCTAATGTTTGCACCTGAGCCAGTTTCACTCCGGCAGGTAAGTTCCCTAAGATCTTCAACTGAGTTTGTACGTGAGGTTTTTCTTCACCGATGTCGAGCAGCGCCTGTTCGGCCTCCCGGGCAGTGATCCGTTTGATACTGCGACCATGTGAGTACCAGGTGAAGCGGCAACTGACAGGCGCCTCCTCTAGCAATACGAGGTTTCTGGAGCATTGTTTCAGGTGTATGCGACGCAATTCATTCGTGTTGCCAAGTAGATTGCGGAAGGATGATCCGTGCACATCGAGTGTTGAGAGGGCGTCTTTAAGGTGTGTGTCAGAGCCGGCTCTGAGTTGGCGAGATATTTGAGAGAACGCCTCCTTGCACTCGTTTACTTCGGCTATCAGAACTTGCGTTGTCGGGCTGGCCAGAATCACCCCGTGACGACTCCGGGTTGTTCGTCCATCCTGCTCATGATTCATGTACCAGAGGTCAGAAAGATGATCGTTCACCCAGTGAAGGGGTTCTGAATTGATAGCACGTTCTGCACCTGTCATCGGGTAGAAATGACGAGGGCGCTCAGTAGTGAGGTGGTTGTTTAGTTCACTTAAGCGTGCCTTGAGGTTGTCAAAGCACGTTTTTAGTTCAGTGATCACGTGCTGTTATTTTTGCCTTAATAAAGTCAGAGTGCGAAATGTACAGGAGGTCTGCGATTCGGCGAATTATGTGCTCTTCGTACTTGTCGAGATCATTGTCAGCGTATGCGATTCGCCAAAGAGATATCAACAACTCCAGTTTCTGCTCGTTACTCCACTGTTCATGTATCGCTGACGTGAACCGCTGCAGATCGTTCGATACATCAACGGTATCGAACGCTTCGCTAAGCAGAGTATCTACGTCCCGTTCAGGAATAAGGCTTTTCAGTGCCGACTTCATGGCCTCTTTTTCGGCGTCATCAACATCGTGATCGGCCCTTATGATCTCAGTCATAAGAACCGCCGCAGCGATGGCTGAGTCTTCTGGTTCAGGCTCGTAACGCTCAGCGGTGAGCTTTTCAAAAAACTTCCGGATCATAGTAACTCAATCAATTGCTGTTCAAGAAGCTGCTGGTCGGCCGCAAACCTGCGGATGCCATCAGCTAATTTTTCTGTCGCCATGGCATCTTCATTCATCGCCCAACGGAACGTAGCTTCATCGACGGTGATTTCTTCGTCGGCACTGCTCAGCTCGGGCTCAAGGCGACGAACCAGTGGGGCGTCGTCAGCTGCGAGTTCTGACAGCAAGTCCGGACTGATGGTGAGCTTGTCACAGCCAGCCAAGGCCTCAATTTCGCCAGTATTGCGGAAACTGGCACCCATGACGACGGTTTTGTGACCGTAGGTTTTGTAATAGCGGTAAATCCGTGCGACCGACTGAACCCCAGGATCGAGGTCGCCCGAGAAGTCAGCGTCTGGCAGTTTCGACTTGTGCCAGTCGAGAATGCGCCCAACGAATGGCGAAATAAGCGTCGCTCCAGCTTCTGCGCAAGCGATCGCCTGATGGAAGTTGAAAAGCAGAGTGAGATTGCAGGTAATACCTTCCGACTCAAGCTTGCGCGCAGCCTGTATGCCTTCCCAGGTCGAGGCTATTTTGATGAGAACGCGTTCGCGCGGAACTCCCTCTGTCTCGTACATTGAGATCAGCTTCTTCGCTTTAGCGATCGTGGCATCGGTATCAAAGGAGAGTCGGGCATCAACTTCAGTCGATATAAGGCCGGGGATAATACTGAGTATTTCTTTGCCAATGGCTACGGCCAGATAGTCACATGCGTTTTCAATCATGGAATCGCCGTTATCTGCAGCAGAGGCCCATTGAGCCGCCTTTTCCAGAAGAGGGCGGTAAGCCGGTATGGCAGCTGCCTTCAGAATGAGCGAAGGGTTGGTAGTAGCATCTACCGGCTTGTGGGTTTTGATTGCTTCAATGTCGCCCGTGTCGGCGACCACTACAGTCATTCCTCGTAGCGCTTCCAGTTTGCTCATTTCTATATTCCAGGCTGGTAATGTGAATGTGTCTGACTTATCTTAGAGTGTAGGAACTCAAGGTGAAGGTCAATTGACAACAACGTTGAGAAAGGTAAAAGACTATACAAAACAGGTAATTGGAACTACTTATGAAAGTAATCACTGCAATCGCATTATTGTTTCTCTCGGCAGCATCATGGGCTGGTGAACCTGTCTGGTTGGACGTAAGAACACCGGGAGAGTTCAATGCCGGGCATCTGGAAGCGGCTATCAACGTCCCTCATGGGGAGGTTGTTGACCAGATTTCGAGTCTGGTCGAAGACAAAAACGCCGAAATCTATCTCTATTGTCGCTCAGGCAACCGGGCGGGTATCGCCAAGAGAGCTCTGGAGTCTGAAGGCTACACCAATGTGACAAACGTCGGCGGCCTCAGCGACGCTCGTGAGAAGTTCGGAGCGATGGCCGAGTAATTTAATCGACCAGCTGCAGAGCTTCCTCAAGAACCTCAGTTCCGGACTCACGTAGATGGGCGCGCTCGCTCAGGAACCTGCGGAACAGTCTCGCTCCTCGCTTACCATTGAACAAACCAAGAATGTGGCGACTGACATAGTGGAGCGGGGCGCCTTTTGCTAGCAGAGTATCAATGTATGGGTACAATGCCCTGACGGCATCCTTTGCCGATCTCTCGTTCGCTTCTCTGTCGAAGTAAAGCTGGTCTGCGTCGAGCAGAATCGAAGGGTTCTGATAGGCCTCACGACCAAGCATTACGCCATCAACGTTCGGAAGAATGTCTTCTATCTGGGCGTGAGTTTTTATGCCGCCGTTAACGATAATCTCAAGGTCAGGGAACTCACGTTTCAGTCGATAAACGTCGTCGTAGCGTAAGGGTGGTACTTCGCGGTTTTCTTTTGGAGAAAGCCCCTGGAGAATCGCTTTGCGGGCATGCACGATAAATGTACGACAGCCTGTCTCGGCTACGACGCCGACGAAGTCTCGCATTTCTTCGTAGCTATCCTGATCGTCGATGCCGATTCGATGTTTAATCGTCACATCAATCGAGGTGCTGTCCTGCATCGCCTTGATACAGTCTGCCACCAGTGATGGGTGGGCCATCAGACATGCACCGATCATATTGTTCTGAACACGATCACTCGGGCAACCTACGTTGAGGTTTACTTCGTCGTAGCCCCATTCTTCGGCGTACTTTGCACAGGTGGAAAGTTCGGACGGGGTGCTACCACCCAGCTGCAGAGCGATTGGATGCTCAATATCGTTATACTCGAGAAAACGCTCGCGATTGCCATGAATCAGGGCACCGGTCGTAACCATCTCTGTATAGAGCAGTGTGTCTTTGGTCAGCTGTCGCCAGAAATAGCGGCAATGCTTATCTGACCAGTCCATCATAGGGGCGGTGCTGAAGCGGCGGTTAATACTCATGAATTGTGGTCCGATTCAGTCAGCAGGTCGCGACAGATGTCAGAGTAGCGTCGGCGACTGAAGAGTAGCTGCCAGCGGCGTCCGCCGACCTGGCGCCATAAAATGGCAGCGCGAATACCGGACAACAGAATGGCGCGCACCTTGTCTGCGGTTGCGGCATTCTGCAAATACGTTGGGTTGCCCGTCACCCGAATTCTGAAGCTCAGTTGACTCAGCGTCTGCTTGTATAAATCCGCCAGCGCAGCAATCGTATTCGGATGAGTGTTGGAGAAATGATCAGCCTGACGAGACGCCTGCTGTATACCCTGACCGAGTGCATCCAGCATTCCCGGTGCTTTGCTCAGTTTTCTTTCGAGGTGAAGCAGGCTCAATGCGTAGCGGGTGACATCGGGGCTGATTTGTCCGGAACTCTTATCACTGACCGTTAGCAAGGTTTCGAGACCTCGGCCAAGGCCTTCGGCTGATTCGCCGTATATGCTATCGAAGTTATCCGGATTCTGGACGAAGAGGCTGTCGATCATAGGCTGAGTCGCTTCGCTGGAAACATCCCCGGTTCGAGCCAGCTCTTCGACCAGTGACGCCGCCTGGAAAACAGCAGCAAGCGCGATGGTTTGTTCTTTTTGTTGTGTCGTCATCAGTTGTTTCCTGTTGCCTCAATAATGCCACCGCCTAAACATAGGTCGTCGAGGTAAAACACGACGGACTGACCTGGGGTGACAGCGCGCTGAGGCTTGTCGAAAGTCACTCTGAATCCATCACCGGATGTTTCAATGATGCAGTCTTGATCATCCTGGCGATATCTGACTTTTGCTTTGCAGCGCAGTGGTGTGTCGGGCGCCGCGTTCACCCAGAACACCTCGGAGGTCGTCAGCCAGTCGGTAAATAACAGAGGGTGGTTTTTTCCCTGTACTGCAATCAGTACATTCCGCTCAAGGTCCTTGCCGGCAACAAACCAAGGAGCGTCCGGGTGATTCTTCAGGCCGCCAATGCCAAGCCCCTGACGCTGGCCGAGAGTGTGGTACATCAAACCGCTGTGCTGGCCAATGTCTTCACCTTCTGGTGTTTCTATGCGACCTGGCTGTGCAGGAAGGTACTGCTTGAGAAAGTCTTTGAAACGTCGCTCACCGATAAAACAAATACCCGTGGAATCTTTCTTCGATGCTGTTACCAGATCGTTCTCTTCTGCTATGCGTCGCACCTCTGGCTTTTCCAGTTCACCAACAGGGAAGAGTGTCATGGCAATCTCCTTGCCACCCACGGCATGCAGGAAGTAGCTCTGATCCTTGTTGCCGTCGAGTCCTTTCAGTAGAACCGTATCGTCACCACGCTGCCCTCTGCGCACATAGTGTCCGGTCGCAATAAGGTCGGCGCCCAGCACTTTGGCATACTCAAGGAAGGCTTTGAACTTGATTTCGCGATTGCAGAGGATGTCAGGATTAGGTGTTCTGCCTGCTTTGTATTCATGCAGAAAGTGCTCGAATACGTTGTCCCAGTACTCTGCGGCGAAGTTCGCTTGGTGGAGTTTGATGCCAAGCGTGTCACAGACCTGTTGAGCGTCTGCCAGGTCTTCTTTTGCGGTGCAGTATTCCGTCCCATCGTCTTCATCCCAGTTCTTCATGAACAGACCTTCTACTTGGTAGCCCTGCTGGAGCAGCAGGTAGGCAGAAACGGATGAGTCGACACCGCCAGACATGCCGACGATGACTTTAGTGTTGGATGTGTCTGTCATTCAGGGGTGCTCAATAATCAGATCTAACGGGTAATGTTCGCGTGACAGATAATCCTCAGCGCAAGTCAGGACCATAGGGCTGCGAAGGTTATCAGCATTTCGTAACGCATCAATAGACATCCATGATGGGCCGATTATTCCTTCATCAAGTTCAGCACCTGGAACCTCCCGGATCGCCTCAGCAATGAGGCAATACCGATGGTAGGTCACGCCATTGGCCGGTGCAGTGTATGTGTAGAGACCAAGCAGACCTGTAGGTTTTACTTCCCAGCCGGTTTCTTCGAGCGTTTCACGCACGGCTGCATCAATGACGGCTTCACCTTTTTCAATGTGGCCTGCTGGCTGATTGATGACGCGCGCTCCATTGCTCATTTCTTCCACCATCAGGAATTCATCATTCCTGGTAATAATCGTGGCTACGGTAGCATGCGGTGTCCAGCGTTCGGCAGTCATGAGGCCTCCGGTAAATTCAAGCTGCGCAGTTTACCTGAAATGCCAGGGTGAGGCATCCTTGGAGGGCGCTTCTGCTTCTGTGGAAGCTGCTTGCTGTGAAACTTACCGTTTTTTGTGAGGAACGTTGCGGCGTGACGCTCTGTTTGAGCGTGCGGCGGGTCGTCGCGGCTCACTGCTAGCTTTTGGCATGTGTACTTCTACCGACTTTGAGTCGCCAGGTCGGTTGAGGCCATTCAGCGACCAAGGGCCAATGGATGCTCGAATCAAACGAAGAGTGGGGTATCCAATGTGCGCTGTCATACGCCGGACCTGACGATTGCGCCCCTCTGAGATTTCGATTTGCAACCAGGTGGTTACGTCGTTTTCTCTATGGCGGATTGGAGGATTGCGATCCCATACATCTGGCGCATCTATAATGACCACTTTGGCAGGGCGTGTTGGGCCATCTTTTAGTACGACTCCACTTCGAAGCGCGCTAATTTCGTTATCATCGGGGCGTCCTTCAATCTGCACCCAATAGGTTTTTGTCATCTTATGCTGAGGGTCAGCTATTCTTGCCTGTAGTGGTCCAGAGTCTGTGAGCAGAACCAGGCCCTCGGAGTCGAAGTCGAGCCGCCCTGCAGGATACACCCCAGGAGTGGTTACGAAGTCGGCCAGAGTGGGCCTTCCTTTTTTGTCGGTGAACTGACAAAGAACGTTAAACGGTTTGTTTAGTAGTATCAGGCGAGCCATAGTTTTGTAAGAAAATTACTTATTCTTTTGTCTAGCTTGCATTTTTTGTAGAAAAACTACAAATTAGCGGCACTTAAGAAGCTACTCAGCATCGGTTTAGATGCAAACTGACATCACCAGTCTGCAGTCATACCGGACCGGAGTTCTTCGCTAATCAAAAGTTAGCGAAGCCGGTTCATGCGACACAGCAATAGCGTAACGCAACAGGAGACACAATGTCCGCGAACGAATCCAGGATTATTTACACTGAAACCGATGAGGCGCCAGCTTTGGCAACTCATTCTCTGCTGCCGATCATCCAGGCATTTTCCCGCTCTGCCGGCATCGATGTTGAAACCCGTGATATTTCTCTGGCAGGCCGCATTCTGGCCAACTTTCCGGAATTCCTCCAAAAAGAACAACGCATTCCTGATGATCTCGCAGAGCTAGGCACGCTAGCGGGTCAGCCAGAAGCGAACATTATCAAGCTACCTAACATCAGCGCATCGCTGCCGCAGCTGCGCGAAGCAATCAAAGAGCTGCGCAGCATGGGCTTCGACGTGCCATTGTACCCGTCAAACCCAGCGACGGATGAAGATCGCGATGTGCAAGCCCGCTACGACCGTATTAAGGGCAGTGCGGTAAATCCAGTACTGCGCGAAGGTAATTCTGACCGTCGTGCGCCAGCGTCAGTAAAAGAGTACGCACGCAGCTACCCACACTCAATGGGTGAGTGGTCATCAGATTCGCAGAGCTCTGTTGCGCACATGGATGAAGGCGACTTCTACGGAAGCGAGCAATCCATGACGATGACGGAAGCCGATGTCGTAGATATCGAGTTTATTGATACTGAAGGCAATGTCACACCACTCAAGGAAGGTCTGAAGCTTCTGGGTGGTGAAGTTATCGACGCTTCGGTGATGCGCGCTGCATCACTTCGGGCCTTCCTTGATAAAGCTATTCAGGAAGCCAAAGACAAAGGTGTTCTTTTCTCAGTTCACCTGAAAGCCACCATGATGAAGGTTTCCGACCCGATCATCTTTGGTCATGTTGTTTCAGTGTTCTTTGCTCCCGTATTTGAAAAATACTCAGAGACCTTCGATCGACTCGGTGTCGATGTTAATAATGGTCTCGGTGACGTATACGCAAAGATCGCGAAGCTTCCTAACAATGAGCGCGAAGCAATTGAAGCTGATATTGCCGCGTGCTACGAGGAGCGTCCCAATCTGGCCATGGTTAATTCGGACAAGGGAATCACGAACTTGCATGTGCCGAATGACGTTATTGTCGATGCGTCCATGCCTGCGATGATTCGCTCATCAGGCAAGATGTGGGGTTCTGACGGCGACGCGCACGATACGATTGCTGTTATTCCGGACCGTTGCTATGCCGGTGTTTATCAGGAAACCATCGACTTCTGTAAAGAGCACGGTGCTTTTGATCCCCGCACGATGGGTACAGTACCCAATGTCGGCCTGATGGCTCAGAAGGCGGAAGAGTATGGCTCGCACAATAAAACGTTCGAAATACCCGCAGACGGCAAGGTTCGTGTCATCACTGAATCAGGTAAGCAGCTGATAGAGCACACTGTCTCCAAAGGCGACATCTGGCGCATGTGTCAGGCAAAAGATGCGCCGATTCGCGACTGGGTAAAACTCGCTGTTAACCGTGCCCGTGCAACTTCGACTCCAGCCATCTTCTGGCTTGATGAAAAACGCTCGCACGATGCAGAGCTTATCAAGAAGGTCGAGACATACCTCGCAGAGGCAGACACCGACGGCCTCGATATCAGCATCATGGCACCAGAAGCTGCAACACGCCTGACGTTGGCGCGCATGAAGGACGGCAAAGACACTATTTCAGTGACGGGTAATGTCCTACGCGATTACCTGACGGATCTTTTCCCTATTCTTGAACTGGGTACGAGTGCGAAGATGCTGTCGATCGTACCACTAATGAGCGGCGGCGGCTTATTCGAGACAGGTGCCGGTGGCTCTGCACCAAAACACGTTCAGCAGTTACTGGAAGAAAACTTCCTGCGCTGGGATTCGTTGGGTGAATTCATGGCGCTCTCGGCATCACTGGAGCATCTTGCCGAGAAAACAGGTAACGCTAAGGCCGCTATTCTCGGTAAAACTTTGGATACCGCTACAGGGCGCATCCTGCAGGAGCAGAAGTCACCGGGTCGTGAACTGGGCAGCCTAGACAACAGAGGGAGCCACTTCTATCTCGCCAAGTTCTGGGCTGAGGCCCTGGCTGCTGACACTGAAGATGGAGAACTTTCTGATCATTTCAAACCGCTGGCTGAAGCTCTCAATGAGAACGAGCCTGCGATCCTGGAAGAACTGAAATCAGTGCAGGGGTCGCCGGTTGATATCGGTGGCTACTACTGGCCGAATCCTGAGAAAGCCACAGAGGTTATGCGTCCAAGTAGAACCCTGAATGCTTTAATTGATCAGCATTGAGCCTGGCCTGAACAAAAAAACCGCCAATCGGCGGTTTTTTTGTTTTTGCTTGAACTGAATGAGTTCAGGCAGGCTCTGCCTGCTCAGCTTTGGCCGCCAATGCTGGAGAACCTTCAGAGGCATCCAGTGCGCGAATATTAATCGCGTGCAGCCCTTTATCGCTGGGTTTGATGTCGAATTGGACAGATTGGCCTGCTTTAAGGGTGCGGTAACCGTCCATATCAATGACTGAGTAGTGTGCAAATAAGTCTTCGTTGGTTTCGTCGCTAAGGATAAAACCGTAGCCTTTGGCGTTATTGAACCACTTTACAGTCCCTGTTTTCATCCCAAATCTCCTTATAACTACATATATAGGTGCGTTTTTAGTGGATAGGGTTTATGTGCCCTGTCCGTATAGAACCTACGCCGCTCATTGTGGCCCGTCAAGACACTAAATGACCCGATTAATCACATATTCGACTAAGGTGGCATACCTGAGTGGTCGGGTTGGCCTGACAGCGTTATCATGTGACTCATTTGGCAAACACAGAATCCCATCGACGCGTCATGTATAAATATCAACTAAGCTTAAGTAGTCAGGATCCTCACCACGAGGACGACGGTAATATTGCGGTTCAGGAGTCCCTGCCGGAACTGAAACGCCCGTCGATGTACAGTGTGGTGATGATGAATGACGACTATACGCCAATGGAATTTGTTGTAGAGGTATTACAACAGTTCTTTAGCAAAACGCCAGAGCAGGCAACGGAGATTATGCTCGCGGTCCACATGAAAGGCAGTGCTGTGTGTGGCGTCTATACTAAAGACATTGCTGAAACTAAAGCAGAAATTGTGAATCAATACTCCAAAGACTGCCAACATCCATTGATGTGTGAGATAGCCCCGGCAGACGACTGAAACCAGGAGGCTTTATGCTGAATAGAGAACTCGAGCAAACCCTGAATGAAGCATTCAAGGAGGCTCGTTCTAAGCGTCACGAATTTATGACAGTCGAACATCTGCTGTTGGCGCTTTTGGATAACGATGCGGCATCGACCGTGCTTCAGGCTTGCGGTGCTGATATTGTTAAACTCCGTAAAGATCTCGATGACTTTGTGGATTCCACAACCCCCCTTATTCCCGAGACAAATGGCGAGCAGGAGACTCAGCCGACATTAGGCTTCCAGCGCGTGCTGCAAAGGGCGGTATTTCATGTTCAGTCGTCCGGCAAAACAGAAGTCTCTGGCGCTAATGTTCTTGTTGCGATATTCAGTGAGCAGGAAAGCCAGGCTGTCTACTTCCTTAAACAACAAAATATTGCCCGCATTGATGTGGTGAATTACATCTCTCACGGCATTTCAAAAGTGAGTGGCCCTGAAGAGGGGGCTGATCAGGCTGCAGAGAATCTGGATGAAGAAGCAGATGCAGGGTCAAAGTCTGCTCTTGAAGGGTATGCCACCAATCTCAATCGTCTGGCCCGTGAGGGTAAGATTGATCCATTAATTGGACGCGAATTCGAAGTTAATCGCTTGGTGCAGATTCTTGCGCGTCGCCGTAAAAACAATCCTCTCCTTGTTGGTGATTCGGGTGTTGGCAAGACCGCCATCATTGAAGGTCTGGCCAAACGAATCGTTGATGAGGAAGTGCCGGACGTTATCAGTGATGCTGTTGTATACAGCCTTGATATGGGGGCGCTGCTGGCGGGTACCAAATACCGGGGTGATTTTGAAAAACGCTTCAAAGCACTTCTGGCGGAGCTTAAGCGTCAACCACACGGTATTTTGTTTATTGATGAGATTCACACCATTATTGGTGCTGGCGCCGCTTCTGGTGGCGTAATGGATGCGAGCAACCTGCTAAAGCCGCTGCTGAGTTCGGGCGAGGTACGATGCATAGGTTCAACCACGTTTACAGAGTTCCGTGGGATTTTCGAGAAAGACAGTGCTCTGACCCGTCGTTTCCAAAAAATCGATGTCGCAGAGCCGTCCGTCGAAGATACATATAAAATTCTCAAAGGGCTCAAGTCGCGCTTTGAAGAGCATCACAAGGTTAAGTACACCGACAAGGCTCTGAAAGCGGCTGCAGAGCTGGCCGATCGCTACATCAATGACCGCAATATGCCTGACAAGGCAATTGACGTTATTGATGAGGTTGGCGCTTTGCAGCAGATGGTGCCGCCGAGCAAGCGTAAGAAGACGATCAATGTCGGCGAGGTGGAAGAGGTGGTTGCTGCGATAGCGCGCATCCCACCGAAATCTGTCTCCGCATCTGACAAGGAGCTGCTGTTTGGTCTTGAAGACAAGCTCGAGATGGTTGTGTTTGGTCAGAATGAAGCCATTCAAACACTGTCTACTGCAATTAAAATGTCCCGTGCAGGTCTGAACAGTCCTCAGAAGCCTATCGGTTCATTCCTGTTTGCTGGGCCAACAGGCGTTGGTAAAACTGAGGTCACAAAGCAGCTTGCGTCTGTGATGGGCATGGAGTTGGTTCGTTTTGATATGTCCGAATATATGGAACGCCACACGGTGTCACGTTTGATTGGTGCGCCTCCGGGTTACGTCGGTTATGACCAGGGTGGTTTGCTGACGGAGGCTGTCAATAAAACACCTCACTGTGTGTTGCTGCTGGATGAGATTGAGAAGGCTCACCCGGAAGTGTTCAATATCCTGCTTCAGGTGATGGATCACGGCACGCTGACAGACAATAACGGGCGTAAAACGGATTTCCGCAACGTGATTCTGGTTATGACGACCAACGCAGGTGCGGCTCAGATGAGTCGTGCAAGTATTGGCTTCACTCAGCAGGATCATACAACTGATGGTGCTGAAGAGCTGAAGAAACTGTTCACGCCTGAGTTCCGAAACCGTCTCGACAGTGTCATTCAGTTTGCGCCTCTAACGCCAGATACCACACTGCATGTGGTAGACAAGTTCCTGGCGGAACTGCAAGGGCAGTTGGATGATAAGGGCGTTCTTTTGAATGTCGATGATGATGCCCGCAATTGGCTGGCCGAGCATGGCTATGACGAAAAAATGGGTGCACGCCCAATGGCTCGCCTGGTTCAGGACAAAATCAAGAAACCGCTGGCAGAGAAAATTCTGTTCGGGGATCTGTCGAAGGGCGGAGAGATCGAAATTACCGTAGTTGACGGTGAGCTTTCTTTGGAATTACCTGAGGCAATGCCGGCCTGATGGCCGGCAAATTGCCGAAGGCGAGGATCAGCGAGCGCGGTAAGTGATGCGTCCCTTACTGAGATCGTAAGGAGTCAGTTCCACTTTAACTTTGTCGCCAGTAAGAATACGGATGTAGTTCTTACGCATTTTGCCGGAAATATGAGCGGTCACTACGTGACCGTTTTCCAGTTTAACTCGGAACATTGTATTAGGAAGCGTGTCGATGACTTCGCCTTCCATTTCAATGTGATCGTCTTTTGCCATTCGTCACCTGTCTGAAACTTGTTCAATGCGCGCGCATTCTGCCCTAAATCACTCGCCATGGCAAAGTTTAGGCGGGATTTAGGCGTATCCAGTCGTTATCACTGAGAACTTCCAGTGGGGAGAAGCGTGCTTTGTAACTCATTTTTCGGCAGTTCTCGACATAGTAGCCCAGGTAGTTGTACGGAAGCCCAAGACTTCGGGCGATGAGTGTCAGGCGAAGAATCATCGAGGTGCCCACGGATTCATGTTCTCTTTCTGGCTCATAAAAACAATAAACAGCGGAGAGTCCGTCGTTGAACTTATCGAAGACAAGCACTCCGATTACGCCTGTGTCATCTTCAGCTAGCAGAAGCTGGGTATTTCCCTGGCTTTCTCCGATGAACTCATCGTAAGTCTGCCGCGATGGCGGATACATATCCCCATCCTTGTGCCTGGCATTGATATAACGGCAGTAGAGATCGAAGAACTCCGGGCTATCCGATAAGTCGCACACTGATACGCGCCAATGGCGGGTTCGGGCGAGGACTCGTCTCATGTTCTTGCTCGGTGAAAATTCGGCTGTCGGTATTCGAATCGACTGACACTCCCGGCACGAGGGGCATGAAGGGCGATATATGAGCTTTCCACTTCGCCTGAACCCCAAGCGACTAAGGGCACTCATTGTGTCCAGATCTGGCTCTATTCGTGGGTCCACATACTGACTTTGAGCCTCTCTACCCTCCAGATAGGGACAGCTGTGAGTCTCTGCGGGAGTGAACAGCGGGATCGATCTCAATTTAACACCCCCGCAAGAGGGGCAGGAGAAGTCTTGCTAATGCCTTCACTAAGGCGACGTTCGAACTCGTTGCGCTCCATTTCAATAAGGCCAAATCTCTCCAGGTGCGACGTTCGCATCTGGCAATCAATCATTTCGAATCCAAGTTCAAACAATTTTGGCGCCGCGCTAGCAAAGGCCACCTTTGAAGCGCCGCTGTGTTGTGTAAACATGCTCTCTCCGAAAAGAATTCGCCCAATGGTCAGACCGTAGAACCCACCGCAAAGGAGGCCGTTCTCGTCCCAGCATTCTATGGATATTGCCCGACCTGCCGAGTGTAGTCGTGGGTAGCTATCTATGATTTCGTCATCAATCCAGGTGCCTTCGCTGTCTGCCCGTGGCGCCATACAGCCAGTCATCACACCTTTGAAGTCAAGGTTTGCTGTAACTCGAAGCGTGGTATTACGTACTTCGCGAGCAATTCTCTTGGGTACCCGAAACGTTTCTGGAAGAATGACCGCGCGAGGCATCGGCGTCCACCACAGCCTGGCTTCTTCTGGGTCGTTCCAGGGGAATATGCCTTTGCGGTAAGCGCAATCAAGCCAGGCAGGACTAAGGTGACCACCTGCGGCGAGGAGTCCGGCAGGTTCTTCCAGAGCCCGGCTTGTATCTGGGAATTCCGGCGGGCGAAACTCATCTAACCAATCAATCATAGTTATGAACAGGCTCGTTTAGCCGTGATAGACTGTGGACGTTTGACCATTAGCAGGACGATATTTTGTCATCGCAACACTCTGAAATCGACAGTAAACAGAAAAATATGTCGGACGACGGCTGGCGGAAGCGCCACGATGTTGGATTTCTCTTACTGACCCTGGGTTGTGTACTCCTGTTTCTTGCGCTCTTTTCCTACGATCCTGAGGATGTCGCCTGGTCAGTGGTCGGCAGTGGCACTGCAGATAATTCTATCGGGCGCGTCGGCGCTTACCTGGCTGATTTTCTGCTCCATGGGCTTGGCTATCTCGCATTTTTCTTTCCGGCACTGATTATGGCCAAAACCTGGCTTCTCTTCCGTAAGGCGCCAGCCGTCGAAGGACGTATCTGGTTACTCAGGGCCAGCGGTCTGTTACTTATTCTTGTTTCGCTCGCTGCGCTGGCAGATGTCAGCATATGGCAAGGGGAGCTTTTGCCTGCAGGTGCTGGCGGCATCATCGGTGAAGGGGTTGTCTCCCTGATGATCCCATTGTTTGGCTTTGTTGGTTCGGTTTCGATTCTTATCGTAGCTCTGGCCCTCGGCCTCGTGCTGTTTCTGGAGTTCTCCTGGCTGATGTTTTTTGAGCGCGTTGGCGGCTTTGCTTTATCCGTGCTTGAGCGTGCAGCAGGAGCAGCAAGCAACAGCAAGAGCACAAAAAGACCAGAGGTGATTGAATCAGCAGGCCAATCAACAATACAACCGGCAAGATCAAACAACGAGCCACCTTCGTCCGGTCGCAAAGGCTTATTGCAAAGACTGTTTGCGAGCGCAAGAAACCGCCAGACTGGCGATGCACGTCAATCAGTTCCTAATGATGGGGCCGCTGCATCACCAAAAACCGTCGAGACGCACGTATCGCGAAGCAATGGGAATTCAGCGGCGAGTGAACTCGCATCAGAAGACGATCCATTGGATAGTTTTGAAGGGTTTAGTGCTCTGGACGATCAGGTGGCCGATTCTCTTTCTGACGATGTGCCGTGGCATGCCGAACCTGCACTGCCACCACATTCAGAAATAGGTACTTCTGAGAAAACACCCCCTGCAAACCCTACGTCTCCTGATGCGTTCAGCGGAGCGGACGCGCCTCGGGCCTCAAATGCTCCAGCAGTGAAGAAATCTGTCAAGCAGCCAATTGAAGAAACAGTGGCGGATATTAAGTCACTAAAAATCGAGCCATTAGAAAAACGGGAGTCCCGCCCAAGCGATCGGGCAAAACGGGATCTTCAGGGCTCGCTATTCAAAGGCAGCGAGCCATTACCATCTATTGCCCTTCTTGATCCTCCGAAAAGTGATGGTAAAGCCGGCTTCTCAGAAGAGCGTCTACACGACCTGTCAGAGCTGCTTGTGCAAAAGCTCGCGGATTTTGGCGTAAAGGTTGAAGTAACCGCAGTGGCTCCAGGTCCGGTAATTACACGATTCGAGATACAGCCGGCACCGGGGGTGAAAGCAAGTAAGATTTCCAATCTGGCAAAGGATCTTGCACGTTCAATGGCCATGGTTGCAGTACGTGTCGTCGAAGTCATTCCCGGGAAGTCGGTTATGGGGATTGAGGTCCCGAACGAAAACAGGGCCATGGTGACACTGGGCGAAGTTCTGTCCTCAGAAGATTACGACCGTTCAAAATCCCCTCTGACGCTGGCACTTGGGCATGATATTGCGGGCAATCCGGTTATTACCGACCTGGCTAAAATGCCGCATCTGCTGGTCGCCGGCACGACAGGTTCAGGTAAGTCGGTGGGTGTTAACGCAATGCTTCTGTCGCTGCTGTTTAAGTCAACCCCAGAAGAACTGAGATTGATTCTCGTTGACCCTAAGATGCTCGAACTGTCGGTGTACGAGGGTATTCCACACTTACTGACGCCGGTAATTACAGATATGAAGGAGGCGGCAAGCGGCCTTCGTTGGTCTGTCGCTGAAATGGAGCGTCGCTATCAGCTAATGGCTGCCATGGGTGTTCGTAACATTGCGGGCTACAACAAGAAAGTAAAAGACGCTATCGAAGCGGGCACCCCGTTAGCGGACCCGCTATGGCAGATTGATCAGTCGTTCGATACCACGCCACCCACGCTCGAACCGCTGCCATATGTCGTGATCGTCGTCGATGAATTTGCCGACATGATGATGATGGTGGGCAAAAAGGTAGAAGAACTTATTGCTCGGATCGCTCAGAAAGCGCGTGCAGCAGGTATTCATATGATCCTGGCCACTCAGCGCCCCTCTGTGGATGTCATTACGGGCCTGATCAAGGCGAACGTGCCAACTCGGATCGCATTCCAGGTTTCATCAAAGATCGACTCGCGGACCATTCTTGATCAGGGTGGGGCAGAACAGTTACTCGGTCACGGTGACATGCTGTTTATGCCGCCGGGTAACGCTTTACCTGAGCGGGTGCATGGTGCTTTTGTTGATGACGACGAAGTTCATAGAGTTGTTGCCGAGTGGAAACAGCGCGGGGAACCAGACTACATCGAAGAAATCACACAGGTAGGTGAAGATGGTGCAATACCGGGAATGGGTGGTGACGATGCTGATGGGGAAAAAGACGATTTGTATGATCAGGCGGTCGCGTTTGTCACTGAGTCCGGTAAGTGTTCAATCTCATCAGTGCAGCGTAAGTTACGCATAGGATACAACCGGGCTGCAAGGCTGGTAGAAACCATGGAGGCTGCTGGCGTTGTTTCGCCGCCAGCTCACAACGGAAGCCGTGAAGTTATTGCACCACCTCCCGCTTAAAATTAAACAGATAAGAGCCTACATATGATTTCGAAACTGACCGCATTTGCTGGCGGGCTAATTCTTTCGGTTGCTTCGCTCAGCCTTCAGGCTGGAGAGGCGCTTGAGGAATTCACCTCAAGACTGAAGACACTCGACTCAATGAGTACTGAATTCTCACAGGTCACTATGGATCAGAACGGGGAGGTGCTTCAAAGTCTTTCGGGAACACTGTCAGTACAGCGCCCCGGAAAAATGCGCTGGCAAACAAATCCGCCTTACGAACAGCTGGTTGTGTCTGATGGTAGTTCTGTTTGGGTTTACGATATGGATCTTGAGCAAGTAACCATCCGTAACCTCGAAGCGAAGCTTCAGGAGACTCCAGCCTTGTTGCTAAGTGGTGACGTCAGCAATATCGCTGACAGCTATTCCGCAAGCAAGGAACAGGTAGGGGATGTTGTCAGATACAGGCTTAAGCCATTGGATGCCAGCCAGCTCTTTGAAGCGCTCGAATTTGACTACGCTGACGACGAGGTCGAGTTTATGCGCATCTTTGATGCCGCAGGTCAGATCACGGAAATTCGCTTTACCTCGCAAGAAACCAATACTGAGTTTGACCCTGCTGCGTTTACCTTCGCTGTACCTGATGATGTTGATGTGATCGACGGAAGACATGGCGGCTGATTTATTCTCTCAGAGTAAGCCATACGAGCCCCTGGCATCTCGCCTTAGACCGGAGTCGCTGGATGAGTACATTGGCCAGGAGCACGTAGTCGGTGATGGCGCTCCGTTAAGAAACGCGTTAAACGCGGGCCAGATTCATTCATTGATTCTGTGGGGGCCACCGGGTGTCGGTAAAACAACGCTTGCTCGCTTGATTGCCAGTTATGTTGATGCCCAGTTTTTGTCGTTAAGCGCGGTCATGGCAGGCATTAAGGAAATCAGAGCATCTGTCGACCAGGCCCGGCAGGCAGCCGCGAGTGGCCGGAAATCGCTGCTTTTTATTGATGAAGTCCATCGATTCAACAAATCTCAGCAGGATGCGTTTCTGCCGTATGTTGAGGATGGAACCTTTATCTTCGTCGGCGCCACGACCGAAAACCCTTCATTCGAGCTTAATAACGCGCTTCTCTCCAGGGCGCAGGTGTATATTCTGAAGTCACTGACGGACAGTGATTTAATCAGGGTCATACGTCGAGGTCTTGAATCCGAAGGCGTTGATCAGGGCGACGAATTGCCCGTTTCCGTTCTGGCTTCGGCTGCTGATGGCGATGCTCGTCGTGCTCTGAATCTTCTTGAGCAAGCGCTTCAGTTAAACGGCGGCTCCCCGCTGAGCGAAGACGATGTTCGCGCGGTAATGGTCAGCAGTCTTCGCCGGTTCGACAAGGGCGGAGACGCATTCTATGAGCAGATATCAGCACTGCATAAGTCCGTCCGGGGGTCCGACCCGGATGCGTCCCTCTATTGGTTCTGTCGTATGCTGGATGGCGGTTGTGATCCGCTCTATGTAGCCAGGCGTCTCGTTCGCATGGCCAGCGAGGATGTTGGCAATGCAGACCCTCGCGCGCTCTCTGTGTGCACGGCCGCATGGGAAGCGCAAGAGAGGTTAGGCAGTCCAGAGGGTGAGTTGAACCTGGCTCAGGCGGTGGTGTATCTGGCGTGCGCCCCGAAAAGCAATGCAGTTTACACAGCGTACAAAGCGGCAAGGAAACTGGTGCAGTCATCGCCGGGCTATGAGGTACCATTACATCTTAGAAACGCCCCCACGCAGATGATGTCGGACATGGATTACGGTGCTGAGTACCGTTATGCCCATGATGAACCTGATGCATTTGCCGCTGGAGAGAACTATTTTCCGGAGGCCCTGGCGAACGAGCGTTTCTACACACCTGTTGCTCGCGGACTGGAACAGAAGATTGGTGCAAAACTGGATCATCTTCGGGAGCTTAACCGTCATAGCAGCAAGAAACGTTATAAAAACGACGGTACATAACTTTGGCGTATTTATGGATAGCTCTGGGCGGCGCTCTGGGCGCGGTTGCTAGATTCAGTATGGCAGCGGCGGTATTTAAGTGGTTTGACAGACCTTTCCCCTATGGCACGCTTTCTGTGAACCTGTTAGGCTCCTTCGCCATTGGCGTGGCCTATATCTGGCTCGTCGAAAATGGGTTTGGTGGCGATCACCACCGCCAGTTGGCGATGGTCGGTTTTTTGGGTGCATTTACTACCTTTTCCACCTTCTCATTGGAAAGTATCTCTCTGCTTCAGCAGGCACGATATGAGGCGTTTCTGGCCTATATCGGTGTTAGCCTGCTGGGGTGTCTTGCTGCTACGGCCGCAGGAATGTGGCTCTCAAAATCTTTGGTTTAAGAAGAAAAATGCTCGATATTAAGTACATTCGCGACAACATAGATGATGTTAAAGATGCCCTCGCAAAGAAGGGTTTTTCATTTGATGATGTGGAATTCGGTCGACTTGACGACGCACGCAAGAAAGCACTGACAGAAGCTCAGTCGTTGCAGGCAGAAAAGAAAAAGGCATCTAAACAGATCGGTCAACTGATCGGGCAGGGCATGTCACCGGAAGAGGCCAAAGCGCAGGTGATGAGCGGTCTTGATGCCGACATTACGCGTGCAGAGCAGGCCGCTAAACAGGTGGAGACCGACCTTCGCGAAATGCTCATGGCGATACCCAATGTTCCTTTGGCTGAAGTGCCAGCAGGCAACGACGAGGACGACAACGTTGAAGTCCTGAAATGGGGCACTCCACGAGAGTTCGACTTTGAAGCAAAAGATCACGTCGATGTGGGCGAACCGCACGGCCTCAATTTCGATGCTGGCGCTCTGGTGGCGGGATCTCGCTTTGCTGTTATGAGCGGACCGATTGCAAGAATGCACAGAGCATTGACTCAGTTTATGCTTGATACGCATACGCTTGAACACGGTTATGAAGAAACCTACGTCCCTTATCTGGTTAATCGCCAGGCACTGGAAGGAACCGGGCAGCTACCTAAGTTTGAAGAAGATCTCTTCAAGATTCCTCAGGCGCAGGGAGACAAGGATCTGTACATGATCCCGACCGCCGAAGTGCCCGTAACCAATCTGTTGCGCGACACCGTTAATGATGTCGAGCTGCCGGTTAAGAAAGTCGCTCATACTCCTTGTTTCCGCAGTGAAGCGGGTAGTTACGGTCGTGACACCCGAGGCATGATTCGCCAACACCAGTTCGACAAAGTCGAGCTGGTTCAGTTTGTTAAAGCCGAAAATTCAGAGAAAACATTGGAAGAGCTGACGGGGCATGCAGAGGCGATTCTACAGAAGCTCAACCTGCCGTATCGCAAGGTGATTCTGTGTGGTGGTGACCTTGGCTTTTCTGCCGCTAAGACGTACGACCTCGAAGTCTGGCTTCCCGGTCAGCAGAAGTACCGCGAAATATCGAGCTGCAGTACTTTTGGTGACTACCAGGCTCGCCGGATGCAGGCTCGCTGGCGTAATCCGCAAACCGGAAAGCCTGAGCTGCTTCATACACTAAACGGCTCTGGCCTTGCCATTGGACGCACTCTGGTGGCCATTCTTGAAAACTATCAGGAAGAAGACGGTTCTGTCACTGTCCCTGAAGCGCTTCGCCCTTACATGGGTGGTGTCGAGCGGATTGCTACTGAACGGAAAGGTGCGTGAGCGATAGCCATCTACCCATCATCATCGATGCAAGACGAAGGCGCTTCTTTGTCATCGGTGGCGGCGCTGTTGCTAAGCGAAAGGTAAAGACGCTGATCGCGGCGAAAGCACAGGTCACCGTCATCGCTCCGCACATCGATGAGGCAATACTTAGTCTTGCTGGTGAGCAGTTAGTCTGCTTCGAGCGCGTTGCCGGTGATGAAGCGTATCAGGCGGGTGATTACGTTATTCTTGCAACAGATGACGCGAGAACCAATGAGCACCAGGCCAGGCTCGCACGAAAAGCAGGTGCACTGGTTTGTCGTACGGACGAACCGGAAGACAACGACTTTTCATTTCCTGCGGTCGTTGATCGCGCGCCCCTGAAAATCGCGATCTCCACCGGAGGGGCGACCCCGGCACTGACACGCTTAGTAAGAGATCGCATCGAAGCCTTCATTCCTAACGATTATTCCCGACTCGGCCAGTGGCTGGAGTCGCTGCGCTTGCGTTTGAGAGGTGACGGCTCGTCAAAAGAGCGGGGCGCATTCTGGCGACGATTGATGCAATCTCAGGCCCCGGATCAGGTATTAGCCAGACAAGAAGAGTCAGCCAACAAAATTGTTGAAGGATTACTCTCTGGCCAAGAAGTTACTGCCGGTGAGGCATTTCTTGTCGGGGCTGGCCCGGGTGATCCAGACTTGCTGACTTTCCGGGCGTTGCGCTTGATTCAGATGTCAGACATTGTCTTTTACGACCGCTTGGTCAGTCCGGCGATCCTTGGCCTGCTGCCCGAGGATTGCGAGCGTCACTACGTTGGCAAGGCGAGAAGCGACCATGCTGTCCCGCAGGGTGAAATCAACCAGCGGTTAGTTAATGAAGCTCTGAAAGGACGGCGAGTCCTGCGCCTGAAAGGCGGGGACCCTTTTATTTTTGGTCGTGGCGGCGAAGAGATTCAGCAGCTTGCAGAGGCGGGCATTCCGTTTCAGGTTGTACCCGGCATCACTGCCGCGAGTGGCTGCTCATCGTACGCTGGCATACCCTTAACTCATCGTGATCATGCACGGAGCGTAAGATTCGTCACTGGGCACATGAAAGATGGCACATGCAATCTCCCATGGAATGAGTTGATCCACCCTCAGCAGACCCTTGTGATTTACATGGGGCTGGTCGGGCTCCCGGAAATTTGCAGTCAGCTGATTGCTCATGGCATGCCGAAAGAAACTCCAATTGCTCTTATCGAGAAAGGCACACTGCCAGATCAGCGGGTACATACGGGGACGTTGGCGACGATGCCTGAATATGTTGCGGGGCGGGATATTCACGCCCCCACGCTGACCATTGTGGGGAGCGTCGTCAGCCTGCATCAGACGCTTAACTGGCGCTCAGGCCAGTAAGCTTTTATCCCGTTCTGCCCAGGCTTTGCTGCATTGTGATAGAGCAGACACGTAGTCTGTTGTTTTAAGCATGGCACACAAGGCTAGGGCGGCGGTGCGTAGCACAGCATCGTGCCCGTACTGTGAGTGGTCCTGACCTTGCCAGAGCTTGACGAGATGTTCGGTATTCGGGCTTGCGGCTTTATCATCATAATGGGACGAATCATTCGCAATCCGAAACTGGGCTTCTTCACCCTCAACAACCACTGTCGCCTGACAGGGACGCTCAGGATTTACCTCAAACTCTCCGCCTTCGCCTTTTATGATCGCGGCTGTATCCTGATTAATGCTCGCAGCGACGGAATGAGTTGTCCTGTAGTCGGGGTGAAAAATCCCCTGTACCGAAGGAACGCCTTGCGGAGCGATGGTCTTAAGAACAGTATTGATGGGCGAGCGGACACCAAGCACTGCTTTGAGGCTGAGCCATTGCTGCAGTGAGGGATGTATTTCTGAGCAAGGCAGATATACCAGCGAGGCAGAGGTGGTACCCAAGGATTCGCGCGTGACCTCTGGAAGGCCCAGTTTCCGAAAGACTTCATGCGCATATACTCGCCCCGGAGTGTGCGCCAGAGTGCCATGAACAAGTATGCGATGACCCATCTGAGTGAGGAGCAATGCTGACAGCACCCACCACATAGGCTGGCGGCGTTTTCCTGCATAACTTGACCAGACAAGGTCAAAATGTCCCGCAGGCTCGGGCCAGTAACCATTAATGGCTGATGCAAACCCTGCAATTTCGTCAGGTGTTTCTTCAAGTACGCGCAAGAGCATGAAGATAGCACCAAGTTGAACATCTTCATAACGCCCAGCAAGCATTTCGCTCATTGTGAATTGCGCCTCTTCGGACGTCATATTTCGGCTGGCGTTCTTCCCTCTGGCAAGGATGCGTACGTAATCGGCTAAGGCATGTTGTGTCACAGGCAATTCTCCGGTCTTGGTAGGCCAGCTATTCTCGCGGCTTTTTTCGCCGGACTTTCAGGGAATAATGTCATCAGGTAAATACTCCCTGCTTTTTCAGCGCCGAGTGTCTGCTTTATATAGCGGGAGAGGGGTCTCATCGCTGGTGCGAGGTCAAACTCATCGTAGAAGGCGCGAATGGCATTGATGATTTCCCAGTGGTTGTCTGTAAGGGTGATGCCTTCATCTTGCGCAAGCACTGAAGCTACATCAGCATTCCAGTCGCTGAGTTCAACGAGAAAGCCGTCCTTGTCGAGAGTTAGGTCATTGAGGGTTGTCATCTCAGAACCAACTCATTACTTGCTGACTCTCTGCTGTCAGGGTCACCCATTCAGTGTCGCTGATCAGACGAGCAGTCGCATCGTTGACCCCGCGGACTCGAGCATCCTCTATCAGCATAAAGAGATCAGCGTCTGGGGTGACCTGCTTTGCTCTCGCATTCTGGTAGCAGCCGTCTCCTGCGAGCAGGACTACGTCCCCTGGTAATAGTGCGGCTACAACCTGGCTCAGGGTGTCAGGCGAATCTGAAAATAGGGTGTGAACAATCATGATCAGAAAGATACCACATGATGGGCGCCTCTGGCCCAGTTTGCCGCTTCCTGCTGCGAAATAGTCTGACAGGCGTCGAAAGTTTTCGGGTTTTCGTCTGAGAGCGCTGGTCCGCCAACGACGGCAATGTCATCAATACCGTACATCGGGAGTGCTGCAAGCAGCTTAGCCGGGGACTTTCCTCCGGGTTTGCGCGAAGCCTGACCCGCGTTAAGCCAATCAATGCCGCGACCTGAGAAAAGAATTTTCACGTCGATATCAAAAGCCGCCATAGCCAGCGCATACTCCAGCGCCTCGCAGTCAGCTGTCGGCGGGCGAGTGATGTTAATCAGAATGGAAGAGCTCATCAGAATTGCACCATTTTCTCACTGTCATGAATAACCTCGGTCATTTCTCCAAGCCCAGTGAGAGTGAATGAGGGATGTATCGATGATGGGCCAAGGTTATAGCGCTCAGCTTCCCGCTCATCAACGATCCCTCTGCGTACACTGTTAGCAATGCAGGCGCGCAAAGGGATAGAGATTTCTTCTGCGAGCTCTGCCCAGCTTTGCGCGATCGATTTCTGCCCTTGTGGTGGGGTCTGAAAGCGATTTGCAGCGAGTACAGCATCGCCGTAGAAAAATATCCTCTTGATCGAATGATCACTTTCCAGAGTCGCACGTATAAACCGCATGGCTAATTGATGCTGGTTTCCCTGAAAGGGTGAGCTGGATATGAGTATGGTGTAGTTCACTGAAGCCCCCAATATTTATCACCCATGATAGCCCTGTGGTTGGGTACTGTCAGCTCTAAAGGTAAGGCGGTAACGAATTGATTTTAAAAAAGAAGTTGACGTGGAAAATGAGAGAGGTAATATAAGCGCCGTTCGGAGGGATGGCTGAGCGGTTGAAAGCAC
>NZ_DFQB01000009.1:39662-47775 GCF_002377545.1 Thalassolituus sp. UBA3500
ACCGGTCTTGAAAACCGGCATAGGTTAGTAGCCTATCTAGGGTTCGAATCCCTATCCCTCCGCCACTTATTTCTAAAAAAGCCCCGCACTGCGGGGCTTTTTTGTTTCTGCCTTACGTATCATCCCCCAATGTATCCCCCTTTGGCACTACCAAGTTTGTCTCTTGATCGTCAAATTGATTACGGTATTGGGATTCCAGTCTCATCGCTTAATTGAAAGTCACAGTCCGCATGATTCATTCAGAGCATTCAACCCGTCTCTAATTTGACCTGTCAAAGACTTAAACCGATCAACTTCCTCTTGTGAAAGCTTTTGGTTTGCCTCGCTTAGCTCGTCGGGGATGAGGTCAAGCCCGTTCACATCGGCGAGTGCTTGATGTCTCCTCCATGCCGCTTGCGATTTCTCTTCATACAGTCTTGCCAGCTCTTCGAGCTGACTGGTGAGCGCAGGGATTCTACTAATGGCCACAAAAGCATCGGAAGAGCTGCGCGTGGATGCTACCGTTCCGGGTGCTGTGATCTGATCTGGCATTGGCTGAGTGTACTGCTCGGCTATCCGGTCGAACAGTTCAATAGTACTCAGGTTACCCTCTTTACAAAGCTTGCGGAATCTCCTGTTGGCTTGAGCGCTTATGGTCAACGTTGATTTTCCCTTCTTTGCCTCGCGAGCCCGCCAGTTCGTCTCAATCATTTTCATTCGAGCTTTGGTTAACTCGAAATCATGAAAGAAGCCATTTCGACCTTGAATGTAGTTGTTTAGATCCTGAGCTTTTACTCGGTCGCACACCTTTTTTGAAATCTGATTTTGCAGCCAAGCTTGCTGGTTTTTGTCGGATGCTTTTATCCAGGAGGTGTGAGGATTGTCGCCAACTTTATCAACACTGAAAACGGGGTTTTGGCTCATAAGGCCTGCCATATTGAAATTCTATTGTCATTATATTACTAGTAATATTGTATTTTACACATAATTAGAAAGCCAGTTGCTTCAAGGGTTGAGCGACTGAAATGCAGTGGATACTGATGTTTACGCTAAGGGAAATAATTCTTACGAATGGAAAGCTGTCACCACCGGCAAGACTTTTGTTGGGGCAACTTGTCGTGCGCAAGATGGTGCGAAGCTACTCAGTTAAAGAGTTGTCAGCGCTCAATCGTTGGTCCGAATCGAAGGCTCGAAGTGCTCTTCGTGAGCTCTTGGATGTAGGTCTTGTCGGGACAGTAGAGGTTTCTTCGTTTGATCGCGGGAGGCCCAAATTAGAGTACTGGTTGACCCCAAACTTAGAGCAGAGTACTGCGGAACCGAACGGATTCGGCCCGAAGATAGTAGAGCAGCTTTTGTGTGGACGTTTTAAAGTACCAGGTCGAGACCTAGATCTTTTCGTTCTAGTCACTCTGTGGTTACAAGTCGGCAGGGGAACTCTATGGTCATGCCTTTCTAGCGAGATCACTGAAGTTCTAAATCTGAAAGTAGGTAGAGTTCGTGGGGCTCTCAACCGGCTTGTAAGTGGAAACTGGATTCGCCCATTCGATGTTGTGGATGCGAACTCCTACTACTGTTTGTCACTTCGAAATTGCAGGTCGATTGTCCAGGGCAAGGATGTGAAATTATCTGCTGCGGTAGTGAATATACTCGATGCCGAGCATTGGTCTAGATGGGACGACGAAGTGGAACCGAGAGTCGCCAGACAATTGGCTGATTATACTTCCGGGTTATTTGTCTTGCTCTTCAATGAGGGGATAATGGGTACGGAAGGATTTTCAAGATGGGTTGATCAAGCGCGAACTCGCAGCGACTCCTGCGATGCGCCCCATGTTGTGTCATCTTTTGATGCTTTCGGTGACATCCCCCACCTACCTATCTCCTGGTCATCATATCTGAACTTATTTGGCGCTCTTAACGTAAGCGCTGAGCATATTAGGAAGCAGGGGGTTGAAAGCTTGAATCTGGCAATAGCGGAGAGACCTAAAGTAAACATCTTCTCGCTGGTGACGATCAATTAGTCTTACGCATAATTTTTTAAAGCCATGACACATCCCATGACGTAATGCACGAGGTGATGTCATGAGGATTATCAGACTGTCTGAAGTAATGAGCCGCACAGGCTTGGGCCGTAGCACAATCTACAAATTGATGAGTGAAGACCTCTTCCCGAGAAGCGTGGAGCTGATGCCCAGAACCGTGGGCTGGGTGGAGACGGAAGTCGAGGAATGGATTCTGGAGCGTATTGCCCGGCGTGATGGGTGAATGATAGATAGATGAAAAAAATAAACAGTGCAGCAACGGCTGCACTGTTTATTTTGCTAGCCCCTAAGGGCCTCATTGATGACTCCCGCGATACCAAGGCCTGCTCCAAGCATCAGTCCCTGGCGTTTACCCAAGAACGGGATCGCCAGAGAAGCTGACTTGAGAGCGACATCTACGAGGTCGTGAGGATTAGAAGGAGTCGGACGGCTAGGAACCGTTGTGTGGACTGGGTAGCTGACCTCGTGGCACCAGTCCGCAAACTCCTCACTGCTCACAAAGGCCAGATCCTCTTCGACCAAACAACTTAGTGCGCGGTTGAGTACGTACTCGGCTGAAGGCGTATCAGAGCCATTCAGACAGAGTGTGACCGCTCCGTGCGTCTGAAACTGATCCAGCGAGAAGAGCTGTAACGAGTACGCTTGGTACTCAGACGATGGTAGGACCGGGTATGTGATGACCTGATTCTTCCCAAGGTAGATACCATGAAGCTTATGGTAGTCGTTGCGGGCAATCAGACGGTCACCCGGTTGGAATGTATTAGGCATGATGATACCTCACTTAGTGTTGTTGGTTGTGTTGAGTGAGACGCCCCATGATGTCGTTTTGACCGGTTGGGACGTCCTGGTGTGATGGTTGCTGGCTCGCCGGGTAGAACTCTTCCAGGACTCCCGGAATCTCCTCCTCCGGATCTTCCGATAAGCCATTGGCATATCCACGCTGAGCGGCGGCATCCAATGCTGTCTGATCAAAGCCCGCTTGCTGCTTTTCTTCATGCAGACGGTTTGCCTCCTCTATGGCTTCGTTCAGGCTTGTGCCGCTACGAAGTTCCATGTCGACATAGAACACCGGAGCTCTGCGGCTCATGGTGGTGCTTTTGCTACGGAGCCTCAGTTGCAGAGGTAGGTAGGGTAGTAGGCCACCTGACGCTGCTTGGTAATACATCATCCGGGCAAGCAACGACCGCACGCTGTTGTAGCCTGTAGTTCTGAACACGAAGCTACCGAAGTCCTGTTCGTCTCCGATCAGAACATTCAGTCTCCCGTAGAGTTTACAGAGGCCACCTTTGCCGAAGTCACACACGTCAGGCCCAGGGCAGGGGAGTTCCTGTGTACCTTCAGACGTGACACGCTTACAGGTGTCTCCGTTTCCGGTACATAGTAAACGGCCATTGCTGCGGTCGAACATGGAGTACTCTGACCGAAGGTTAAGCTCAGGCTCGCTGAACAAAACCTTCACTGGGATAATGCGAAGCTTGTCCTGCTTCTGTTCTTCCCGGAGTTGCTTGTCCAGTGGATGAGTAATCCAGCCGTCTTTGGTTTGGACCTGTTGGGTGATGGTGAACTGATCATCCTTGGACGGAAGGCGCTGGCCATTGCGTTCAATGACCTGACCGATACTGATTCTCCCGATGGTGGGAGGGGTAATAGCGAGACCTTTAATCATGATCCTGCTCCTTCGTTGGTTTGTTTGATTAAGAACCGGCGACTGCCAGGCCGTTGAAGTGGGTATTGCTCAAGAAGAGACGGGTTAGCTTTCAAAGCGGCTGAGGTGTTCAGCGATACGGAATCCTTACTGCGCTTCCAGCTCACTGAGCCATTAGCAAAAAGAGCCCTTGAGTGATCTTCCATGCTTTGCTGAATGAACTGTTTCAGAGAACGTTCTTCCTGGTTGAGGGTGTCCAGCGAGTCCCGCACCTGAATCAGGCCGTCGAAAGCTTCATTCAGTACCGGGTCATTCTTGAGATTGATCGTTTCGCCTGTGTCTCGTGGATAGAGCGCACGAAGGGCTTGATCTGCTGAGTCTGAACCGTCAGCGGGAGGTGGCGTGTCCGATTCGACGTAAGACCAAAACTCGCGCTCCATTCGAATGAGCTGAGCAATAAGCTCGTCATCCCGTTCAATCCGATAAACACGAAACTCTTGCCCACAAAGCAGAACGGCAACTTCAGCGGTCTGTTTCCCGGTGACTGCCAATTGGTGCTGAACCTGGCATTGGTAGTAATGCGGAACACCGTCCTTCCAGAGCTTGGCTCCGTATTCCCCGGCAGTCTTACATTCCAGGATCTGAACTGTGTTATCACTAACAACGGAGTAGTCCAGGTTAGCCAGCATCCAGTGCAGTTCCTTGTCAGGGTGCTGTAGGATGGCATTCACACGTCTCGTCTTCCGTCCGGTGAGCTTCGTGTAATGCTCTGCAATGATGGGCTCCAGAATGTTGCCCCAGTACATGGGCGCATGTGGTGACTGGAAAGGATCTTCTTCGGTTTGAGCTAAACGTCCGGTTTTGATCATCCAGAGCTCAAGCTGAGACTGATATGGGCTGATTCCGATAGCGGCAGCCGCCTCGCTGGCTCCGATACCTTGTTTGCGGGCTTCAAGCCATTCATCTCGCGACATCTCCTTGGTGGATACTAGGCGGAGTGGTGCGCGATGCGGTGTTGCAGTCATGGTTTCCATAGTGGATCTCCAAATAAAGAAGCCCCCACACGCGATGCATATGAGGGCTTAAGTGGTATTGGTGAGTGTGCTTAGGCTGATGAGTTGGTCAGGCGACCAGAGCGAGCGCCTGTGTCAGAGCCTGATCTTTGATCTGGGCACCGATTCCGAACCAGGCAGAATCCAGGCGGTAATCGTTACCCCGTGCTCGACGTTCGTGATCGACGTACTGAGTAACCGCATTGACCAAGCCATAGGCGGTGCCGTCAGCAGACGCGAGGTTTGAGCCGTAGCCTTGCCCTTCGAACAGTTCAAGAGCACGCTTAGCTCCACGCTGGCTGATCTGGCCATTGCTCGTGAACACGCCCTCGATATAGGTCAGGGCTTCTTTGTGCGTCACCTTGCGGTTGCTCAGTGCCTTAAGCTCGTACATGAAGTTGTTCCAGTTGCTGATCGAGATGCCAAGGCCGTTCTTCACCTTATTGGCGTCAAAGTCCGTGCTATGGCGTACCTTCACAACAGAGCCTCCTTTATCCTGGAGAGCAACATGAAGGGTGTTGTTGCAAACCACTCGGACACTCGTGAACTGGGCGGTGGTTGCCATAGTGCCGTCACACGCCGTTGCTAAGAGGACGTAAGCATTGATGTGGTCGTTGCCTTTGATGGCACCAGTCTGCCCAGTACGGGCCAGTGCCCAGAGCTTTCTGCCTCCTTTGAGGACGCCAGCGGTTTCGAGTTGAAAGCCAGAGCGTTCTGTCAGATCGCGATAGAACTCCAGAATCTCTTCAGGCTGAACAACCTTATAGCGGTTGCCGACGACTGACAGAGGTTCTTTGGTGTCAGAGCGGTACAGGACTTTGTTGTTGTCGTACTGCTTCAGCTCTCCCATGACGGGGTTGCCTGACGCGATGAAGTGAACAGGGCATTCTTCTATCTGCCAGTTCATACCGGCTTGTTCAGCCCAGACTTCGAGGGGTTGGTTTTCAGTGAGTTGATTTCCCAGGCCATGCCATGGGGTGGTGCCTGTATAGGCCATTTGTTCTACCAGGTGAGCCATTGTCATATCTCCGTAGGTTGGCTTTTGGGGATAACCTGAAGCCGTCGACTTCTGGTTCACCTGGGTAATATATGGCTCAGATTTTTTGTAATTCGACTACGTTCGTATCACCTAACTTTTTACAGATGTTTCTCTTGTTTTGAGTGAAAAGTGATCAATATACTCAACGATTCGTTGGGTATTTGGAGCTGGCATACTACTGCCAGAGCCTGTGAAGCTTAGGTTATATATATTACAGGGCAGTCATATTTATCATTAATCAATAATCTAAAACCAATAGTAAAACCTTATAAGTGATGAACTACGTAACAAAGAGATAGAAGTCATCTACTACTGAACACTTAATAATTTTATACAGAGATACCAACTCCTATGAGCTAAAAAAATATAGGAGTTACGATGAACAAACGTCACTACACCAGTCGCAATCAAATCGTTATCCCTGCATGTGAGTATCAAGGGCGGTATCGACTTAAAGGCAATCATCCGATGATTAGAGGTTATCTTGAGTACATTGAAAGGATGATGCATGAGACAACGGCCCGTTACGGTAGGGTAACGATGATTCGCGTAGATCTCAGGTTCCCGAGTTGGTGGGACCTTGAGGTATACCCTTATCCGTCATGTATTAGCGAGTTTAACAGTAAACTGAATGGACTGGTGATTCGCAGAAACTCTGAAAGAGCCCATCCCGCGTTCCCACGTTATCTTTGGTGCAGGGAATTTGGTGACGTAAATGGAAGACCGCATTACCATGTGGCGATCATGGTAAGTGGCCATGCGTACTCTCCTCAAAGGTTTTACGATGCGACTTCGCTTCGGAATATAGCAGGACTGATTTCACGGGCTTGGCTAGATACGTTAGGTCTATGGGATGTGGAAGGTAATGGATTGGCATTCTTCCCTGAGAAGAGTGCTTGTAGCTTCAGCAATGGAGATCCGAACTCATTAATCGGAGCCTTCAGGCAGCTAAGCTACCTCGCTAAGGTTCGCACAAAGCGCTATGGAGACGGCTTTAGGAACTTTGGCTATAGCCTGAAATAGGAAACCGCCTTTTAACCAATGATATATGGCTCAGCGATCTTGAAAGGAGGCCCGATTGCGTGCGGGCTTGAGTGATTTAGTCAACCTGCTAAAGGGCTGGAAGTAGCGATGCTGCATATAGTCGACCACTATGTACGCCCACTATTAGCAGGAGATACTTTATTTTGTAACAAAGTGTATGTACCATTCAGGTGTCTATTTGAATGCATAAGGATTTGCAATGCGATCAATTTCCGCCGCCAGTTTTAGATTTTTCGTCCTCCAGCTTCTTCTCTTCGTATCGCTAGTGCCGTCATCTCATTCGTCAGATGCGGATTTCTTAGAAAGCAATGCAAATCCTGATGGGAGTATTTCACTTTCAACAGATTTAAGTCTTGCCTGGCAATCAACAGCTGAGTCAGTGGTTACCATTGGTGAGATCGGCGATGTGAATTCTGCAACAGTCCAGGCTGCTCAGGCATATTTAAGCGGTATAGGCGAGGCTGGTGATCTCAACACGGAAACTCTTTCATATTTATTGCTTACGAATTCATCATTAAGGCAGCTTGATGATGTGGCTGAGTTATATCGGCGGCAGAATGTAGATGGGGGGCTGGGATCTTATGCTAACTATGACAGTGATTTAATCAGTACATCGGCTTTTCTCCGAGTCTTGAACCAAACAGGTGTAGTCAACGAAATATCCAGCGGTGCGGTGGCCTATCTTATCGCTCAACAGAATCAAGATGGTGGCTGGTCTCTGAAAGGAAACAACTCTCAGGTTGAAACCACTTCGATGGTGGTAAACGCGTTATGGTTGTATCGCAATGTATATCAGTTAGGCAGTGCCCTAGATAATGGCATTAGTTTCTTATCATCTCAGAAAGATTCTAATAATTTATGGGAAGGTGTTGAATCTTCAGCACTTGCTTTGTCATCAATTTTAAATGTCGAGCTTGAGCGTGACAATCACCAGGAATCACTTGACGCATTTGCTGGTTTGCAAAATAGCAACGGTAGCTTTGAGGGGGATGTTTATTTAACGGCTTTGGGTTTAAGGGTGTTAGATGCCGTTAGTAAGCCAGCACCAGATCAAACCTTGGTTGCCGGTCGTGTTTTGGACGGAGATAGTGGTTTCCCTCTGTCAGGTGCTGCGGTTGAGCTGAGTGGGGCAAGCTCTTATTCTGGTTTTTCCGATGCCAATGGTGAATTTGAAATTGACAGCATCGCGGCTGGTAATTATGAGTTATTGGTATCTAGTGAAGGTTTTAGCTCGCTGGTTTCAAATATTGTCCTGGCAGTTGGAGATCAGATAAGGTTTGGTGATATCCAGCGAGGGTGTTCAAAATTCTGTGTC
>NZ_DFQB01000047.1:0-49499 GCF_002377545.1 Thalassolituus sp. UBA3500
GCGGGGCATTTGCCCCGCTTTTTTCATGGTGGCTGATAGAAAAATGCTCTAAGTGTTTCATACGTCACGCTTTTATCCCCTGCAAACCGGGCAAAATATTGCGTTAGCTGACTTTATATTTGATACTACGAATCGCTTATGAACGGAATCTATAAGTAAGCTGGGTCAGGATCATCTAAAAAGAAAGCGGTTTTTCGAAAACCTGCGATACATCGTCGCGAACGACAACAAGGAAGCAATAATGAAGCGCCTACTTGCTAAAAGCATTCTGTTGGCTGGGGGAATGTCCTTATCATCTCATATTCTGGCGTTGGGCCTGGGTGAGATGGAACTGGACTCTGCACTGAATCAGCCCCTGAGCGCAGAGATCAAGCTTATTGATACGCAAGGTCTGACCAGCTCGGAAATAAAACCGAAACTTGCCAGTGCGGCCGACTTCGAACGTGCAGGTATTGATCGTTATCAATTCCTGACGCAGATGAAATTTTCGGTCAATGGTGACCGCATTCTGATCACCACTCGTGATCCGGTGAATGAACCTTTTCTGAATTTTCTCGTAGAGCTCAACTGGCCTGCTGGTCGTGTGCTTCGCGAATACACCGTTCTTCTTGATCCTCCAGTATTCGAAGAAGGGCGAGTTCAACCATTGGTTGCAGTGCCTGCTGGCTCTGTTCAGTCTCAGGCAACGGCGACAGCGCCTGAAGCGCGCCCTCAGCCTACGCCGGCTCCTAAGCGTTCAAACAATTGGCAGACGCCCGCTGCGCCTGGTACTTATAAAGTCCAGCCGAACGATACCCTCTGGGAAATCGCTTTAGCGACTCGCCCTGATGCGTCTGTGACTCCACAACAAATGATGATTGCTTTGCAGGACGTTAACCCTGGCGCGTTCATTAATGGCAATATCAACCGTCTGAAAACCCATACTGTTCTTGATATCCCTGACGCGTCCATCATCGAAACGGTAAACAACCGTGAAGCTGTTGCTGAAGTGGTACGTCAGAACCGCGAACTCAAGGCAGGGGTTGCTCAGATTGACGCGACCGGCCGCAATACCGATACCTCCGGTCCTCGTAAATCCACTGGCAATGGTGAAGTTCGCCTCCTTGCTTCCGAAGCAACGGGTGATTCGAATCAGTCGGGTGGTAGCGTCGCCGGTAAAGCGGGTGCTGCGGGTGCCGCTGAAACAGATCTTGCGATCGCTCTCGAGAACCTTGATAAGAGTCAGCGTGAGAATCAGGAACTGGTCGAACGTCTGAATGCGCTTGAAGAACAGCTTGCTAAAATGGAACGCTTGATCACACTGCAGAATGATCAGCTGGCCAGTATGCAGGCAGGAACCGAGTCTGCCCCTGAAGCAGCAGCACCGATCGCAGATTCAAATGCCGCTGTAACCGGTGAAGAACCGAATGCAGACGTCCCGGATGAAAGCCCAGCAGAACCTGCTGCCCAAACTGAAGAGGCTGAAGCAGGCGCGCCTGTCGCAGAGCAGGAAGCAGTATCTGACGAAGAGGCGACCGCGACTGAAGATGCAACGCCTGAAAGTGAAACTGGCGCAGTGGCCGAAGGTACCGATTACAACTACAGCGAAGGCGCAGCGGCTGAGTCTGAGCAGGCTGCTCCGGTTCAAACCGCAGAGCAGAAGGCCATGACTGAACGAGCGGCTGCTGAAGCTCGTCGTTCTGCAGCTGAATCAGACAAGAGTATCGCCGATAAGATCATGGCGATCCCGTATCCGTACTTTGCCATTGCAGCAGGCCTGTTGCTAACGCTTGTTTACGCGATAATGAAGCTGAAGGCGCGGAAAGAAGAAGACGCCGTTGCAGAAGCCGAGGCAGAACTGAATGCTGCTGAAGCCGCGGCTATGGCGCCTGATAACACTGAGCTTGATCTTCCTGATAATTCCGATCTGCCAGATTTCGATGACAACCTGTCTTCTGAAGCAAATGATGCTGGTTTCGGTAATTTCGATCTGGGTGATGAAGAGCTGGATAGCAATATCGAGTCTGATCTCTCTGATATCGACCTGGACGCATACGAAGATGCTGATGGTGAATATGAGACTGTCGGCCAGACAGAAGATGCCATCAGTGAGTCTGATATTTACATCGCCTATGGTAAGTTCGATCAGGCGATTGAGCTTCTGAAAGGAGCAATCGCTGCAGAGCCAGAACGTACGGATCTTCGTTTAAAGCAGCTTGAAGTACTCTCGTCCCTGGATGATGCCGAGGCGTTTGCTGAGGCAGAGGCCAACCTGATTGCGATTGGTGATACCGCTGCAAATGCAGAGGCTGCTGAGTTCAGACAGCAGCTGTCTAACCCGATTGAGCCAGAAATCCGCGCTGATGAAGCAGATGCATTAAGTCTTGACGGTGAGTTGCCTTCGATTGATGAATCGGCCGAAGACGAGTTTGAAGGTGGTATGGACTTCGGTGCGGCACTCGACTTTGGTGATGATGCAACGCCTGAAGATGATGGCATTGGTGCTCAGCTTGAAGAAGTGCCTGATCTGAAACTGGATGAGTCTTCGGACTTTGACGCGGAAAAAGAGGGCGTAGATATGTCCCTCGAAGATGACGCGCCAGAGCTGGATGATGACCTTCTTAATTTCGACATGGGCGATGATGACGAACTCTCCGCTGCGGCTCCTTCTGAACTGGCAGAAGACGAACTGGCAGCAGAAACGGATGACCTGGCGTCACTGGACGATGCTGGTGAGTTACCTTCTTTTGATATTGAGTCAGGTGATGATCTTTCTGCGGATCTCGAAGATATTACCGCTGAGCTTCCTGCGGAATCCTCTTCTGCGATTGACTTCAGTGTTGATGATTTTGATCTTGATGCAGACGAGCTCGTTGATTCAGCCGAAAGTGTCAAGGGCCCAGCTGATTCACCGGTTTCTGGTGAGTTGGCTGATGCAGATAATGATTTGTCACTGGATTTTGAAGTTGATGAAGCGTCACCTTCTAAGACCAATGAAGCGCTGGATGACTTGCTCGATCTTGATGAGGAGCCGGAAGCAGACTTAGATTCTCACTTAGCTGCGGACTTGGCCGACAGTGCCGATGAGTCGGATGACGACCTTCCGGAGCTGACTTTCGACACTGAAGAGTCTGCTGAGGTTGAAGTATCAGACTCAACTCAGGATGGTGTGGTTGAAGAAACGTCAACTGAAGACGTGGTAGATGAGAATTCAGAAGCCACAGAGCTGGCTGAGTCGTCTGATGAAAAGGCTGGTTCAGTTGATGAGGACGCGTTTGTCGCAACGTCAGATGAAGATGATCTGTCGGATGACAGTGTTTCAGAAGACCTTGAAGCTCTCATGTCCAGTGATGATGATCTGGCGGCTGGCAGTGATCTGATCGGGGGTATCGATCTTGATGAGCTAGCTGCAGCGGATGACGAGTTTGACTTCCTTGCCGGTACTGATGAGTGTGCAACGAAACTTGACCTGGCGCGTGCCTACGTCGACATGGAAGATGTCGATGGTGCGAAAGAACTTCTGCAGGAAGTTGTCCAGGAAGGTAATGACGCTCAGAAGCAGGAAGCGAAAGACCTGATGGATAAGCTCGCCTGAACGCATGACTGACTTAGAAGATGGCTACCGTCGCTACGCGGCGGTGGTCGAGTATAACGGTGCCTGTTTTCATGGCTGGCAACGTCAGAAACATCACGATGAACCCACCGTTCAGGCCGCTCTCGAAGCGGCCATTTCTGTTGTAGCCAACCACCCTGTCAGTGTCTCATGTGCCGGTCGTACTGACACCGGTGTGCACGCCACTCGTCAGGTAATTCACTTCGATACGAACGCTTATCGCAAAGACTATGGCTGGATGATGGGCGTGAATACACACCTTCCTGATGGTGTTGCCCTGCAATGGGTGGGAGAAGTCGGTGGGGATTTTCATGCGCGGTACAAGGCTCAGGCGCGTCGTTACCGCTATCTGATTTACGATAATCCATCCCGTATGGCACTGATGCACGATCAGTTAACCTGGTGGAAGTATCCCCTTGATGCTGAGCGTATGCATGAAGCAGCCCAGCACCTGGTGGGGACACACGACTTTACATCCTTCAGAGCGAAGGACTGTCAGGCGAAGTCTCCGGTAAAAGAGATGCATGCCATCTCCGTGAAACGTTTTGACCGTATACTGGTCGTAGAACTTGAGTGCAGTGCTTTCCTGTACCACATGGTGCGTAATATTGTTGGTGTGTTATTACCGATCGGGGAGGGCCATAAATCTCCTGATTGGATGAAAGAGGTTCTCGCGCTTAAAGATCGCTCGAAAGCAGGAATCACCGCGCCAGGTGGCGGGCTGTATTTCGTCGGGGTGAAATACCCAGAGCAGTTTGAATTGCCGTGTCAGCCATGGGGGCCTGCATTGTTACAGCCCCTGTTTGATCGTTAACGCTTAGGAGAGAGTCAGGTAATGCAAGTAGGTTTTCCGCGGTTTCTGGTCATGACGGTGTTGTCGTTGGTGTTGGCGTCCTGTGGTGGCGACTGGGGCCCGGAGGATGACGGTGATGGCTTTGGTGATCGGGATACCCCTGTCAGGACTGATGTTGCGCGACTGGCGTTGCATCAAGGAACGAATAACGGAACCGGTGCCACACATGAGCGTCAGGTGCGCTTCTTGCCTGATCAAGCGAGTTATGAGGATGCCTTGCTGAATTATGCCTCTGATGACAGTACGGCGCAGGACGTGGATTTCGATGTGTTCCAGCTACTCCTGATTGACATGGGTACTCGCAGTACAGGTGGTTACGCTATTGCTGTCAGTGATGTGTACGAAGAGGAGGGTATCGTGACGGCTGAGTTACGTTATACCTACCCGGAGTCGGACTGTTCGGTCACCGACGTTGAAACAACGCCATATCTTTTCTTACGACTGGAAACTCAACTACCGGTCGTATTGTCAGAAGAAGTGTCTTATACAGAATGTTGAATGGTTTCTGCTAAGGGCACGATTGCGCTTCTGGTATCATCGGGTGTTTTAACAGACTGAACGAGTTGTTATGCGCCGCACCAGGATCAAAATTTGTGGAATTACACGTGCTGAAGATGCAGATGCCGCTGTTGAGGCGGGCGCTGATGCACTTGGTTTGGTTTTCTATCCGCCTAGCCCACGTGCAGTCGATGTTGCTCAGGCTGTAGACGCAGTCGGCAACGTACCGGCTTTTGTCAGTGTAACTGCTCTCTTTGTAAATCCTACCGTCGAAGAGGTGCAAAGAGTACTTGATAGCGTTAGAATTGACCTTATCCAATTCCATGGTGATGAAGATGACGACTTTTGTCGACAGTTCAAACGCCCCTACATCAAAGCCCTCCGTGTCCGGCAAGCGTCGGATGTGGTGGCGTCGTGCATGCGCTTCCCTGGCGCACTGGCAATTCTCCTAGACAGCTATAAACCCGGAGTTCCGGGTGGTACAGGAGAGACCTTTGACTGGTCACTGATACCCGAAACTCCACCTAAGCCCATTATTCTTGCCGGTGGCCTTGAGCCTGACAACGTCGCATCTGCGATAACTCAGATTCGTCCTTTCGCTGTTGATATCAGTGGAGGTGTCGAAGCCTCTAAAGGCATCAAGGATCACCGCAAAATCGAAGAATTTGTGAACGAGGTGTATCGTGTCGATCAACACTACCGAGAAGCAAGCAACTGACTTCAATGTTGAAATGCCAGATGCCAATGGCCATTTTGGTATTTTTGGGGGACGCTTTGTCTCTGAAACCCTGACAGCCGCATTGGACGAGCTTCAGGAAACCTACGAAAAGCTGCGTAATGACCCAGAGTTCCAGGCGGAATTCGATAAAGAGTTGGCTCATTATGTTGGCCGCCCATCACCGCTCTATTTCGCTGAGCGCCTGACTGAGGAGTGTGGTGGTGCGAAGATTTATCTGAAGCGTGAAGACCTGAACCACACGGGCGCGCACAAAGTAAACAACACCATCGGCCAAGCCTTGCTCGCCAAGTTTATGGGCAAGAAAAAAGTGATCGCTGAAACCGGAGCAGGCCAGCACGGTGTCGCTTCGGCCACTGTCGCAGCCCGCTTTGGCCTTGAGTGTAAGGTGTTTATGGGCTCGACTGACGTCGAGCGACAGAAGCTTAATGTCTATCGAATGAAGCTGCTTGGTGCTGAGGTTGAATCAGTGACCTGTGGTACTAAAACGTTGAAGGACGCCATGAACGAGGCCATGCGCCACTGGGTGACCAACGTTGATGATACTTTCTACATCATTGGTACCGCTGCGGGTCCACACCCATACCCAATGTTGGTACGTGATTTTCAAAGCATTATTGGTCGTGAGACTCAGCGCCAGTGTGACGAACAGATAGGTCGTCAGCCTGACGCTGTGGTTGCATGTGTGGGCGGTGGGTCTAATGCCATTGGTATGTTCCACCCTTACATCAAATACCCAGAAGTCGAAATGTACGGTGTCGAAGCCGGTGGTCTGGGACTTCAGGGAGACGACCATGCGGCACCCCTGAGTAAAGGTAAGCCCGGCGTACTGCATGGGAACCGTACTTACCTGATGGAAGACGAAAACGGACAGATCATGGGTACACACTCAGTCTCGGCTGGTCTCGATTATCCGGGCGTGGGGCCAGAGCACAGCTGGTTAAAAGACGTCGGTCGTGCGAAGTACGTCGCTGCGACGGATGATGAGGCAATTGCTGCCTTCCATAAACTGACTCGCCTTGAGGGGATTATGCCCGCATTGGAGAGCTCACATGCGATTGCCTATGCCATGAAATTGGCGGCGACTATGGATAAAGACAAAGTTATCGTCGTAAATCTGTCGGGGCGTGGCGATAAAGACATACACACCATTGCAGAAATGGATGGTGTAACTGCATAAGCTGGAGTTTGACTGATGGATATCGTTTATTTGTTGGCTTTGGCCGTTTAAGATCCATCAGTCAGTTCCATGTCATCCATTTGTGCCTGCTTTTTGCTATCTACCTCATGCGCGGCAATTTCTTGTTGTGAAGTTGTAAGGCTGTTAAAGGCCCACAAGGAGCGTAGAACTGCAGGAGCAGACATAGCCGGAGTGGCGGTTGTACCTGTCGCAACGGCTTAAATGGATGTTTCAGCTTATCCACGGATTGACGGTATCCGGAAACAGATACCGGCTACAAGTAGAGTGAAAGACATGAGCCGAATTACAAAAACGTTTGAGCGTCTCGCCGAAGAGGGCAAAAAGGCGCTGATTCCATATATAACTGCGGGTGACCCGGATAAAGCCACCACTGTACCAATGATGCACGCCCTGGTTGAAGCAGGTGCGGATGTTATTGAACTGGGTGTTCCTTTTTCTGACCCGATGGCGGATGGCCCAACCATCCAGCTGGCCTGTGAACGATCTCTTAAACACGGTACGTCCCTGCGTGATGTTCTGGGTATGGTTGCTGAATTCCGCAAGACCGATAAAGATACGGCGGTCGTGCTGATGGGGTACCTGAACCCGCTAGAGGCCATGGGATATCCTGAGTTTGTCGAGCAAGCGTCAGCTGCCGGTGTTGATGGCGTACTGGTGGTGGATATGCCGCCGGAAGAGGCGCGAAGCGTCGATTCAATGTTTGAGGAAGCGGGGCTCGACTTTATCTACCTGCTTGCTCCGACCAGCACAGAAAAGCGTATTAAAACCATTGGTGAAGTTGGTCGTGGATACGTGTACTACGTGTCGCTACGAGGTGTAACCGGATCGGCTGCAATCGATGTTGACGATGTCGAACGGAATCTTGACCGTATCCGTCAGCACGTTAATGCGCCTCTGTGTGTTGGTTTTGGCATTCAGAACGCTGAAGCTGCTGCTAGGGTTTCAGAGGTCTGTGACGGCGTCATCGTTGGTAGTGCGCTGGTGAGTCGTATTGCTGATCAGGCTGATAGTCCGGCTCAAGCGATAAAAGACGTCTCTGGTCTCGCAGGCAGTATGCGCGAGGCGATGGATGCGAATGCCGCCGCGGAAGCCTGATCCCTCTGGAACTGTTTGATGCGCTATAGCTCCCCTGATGAATGGCTTCGATATCTCGAAGCCATTCACCCCTCTGGTATCGATCTTGGTCTTGAACGTGTTGCCCGTGTTGCGGCTCGCCTGGACTGTATAAAACCGGCGCCTCTGGTCATTCTGGTCGGTGGAACAAACGGTAAAGGTACGACCTCTGCGTTAATTGCTGCGCTGCTCCGAAAGCAGGGTAAACGAATCGGTATGTACAACTCTCCTCATATTCACCGCTACAACGAGCGGGTATCAGTTGATGGTGCTGATATCTCAGATGCCAATCTGTGTCGATCGTTTGAAGCGGTTGAGCGTGCGCGTGACGATATCACTCTGACATACTTTGAGTTCGGTACGCTGGCGGCACTTTGGCATTTTAAACAGCAATCGCTTGACGCGGTTGTTCTTGAAATCGGCCTGGGTGGTCGGCTCGATGCTGTGAATGTCGTTGATCCTGATATATCGGTGGTGACCAGTATCGGGCTCGATCATCAAGACTGGCTGGGTAACACCGTCGATGAAATTGCCTATGAAAAGTGCAGCATCGCACGCGCAGGAAAGTGGCTGGTCTGCGGCCAGCCAGATGCACCCGCGCGGGCGCTGGCAACGGTTAAGAACCTTGGCGGATATTTTGCGGCACGCGGTGATATGTTTGATGTGGCTGAGTCTGAGCAGCAGCTCATCGTGAGCTATACGGCTAACAATGAGCCTCGTACCGTCACTCTGGCTGAATATCATATCCCTCATCATAATGTGGCGACCGCTATACAGGTGCTGGCGCTTATTGATCAACTACCTCCGTCTGACGTTTTGTCAGAAACAGTATCGGGCCTTCGAGTCCCGGGTCGTTGGCAGAGCTGGAGCGATGGTTCTGCTAAGGTAGTGCTTGATGTGGCACACAACCCTCAGGCGGCCGCCTATCTGCGTCACCACATCGAAGAGCTGGACTGCCTCGTACTCGGGATGCTGAGTGATAAAGACGTCGCGGGCGTGCTAGAGGCGCTGCCCCCGTTCAAACGTCTTTACGTCGTGACTCTCACTGGCTGGCGTGGACTTGACCGGGAGGAGCTGGGAGCAAAAAGTCGCGCGGCAGGATTTACAGTCGATCAAAGCTTTGAAACTATGAGTGCCGCGCTGGAGTCAATTCCAGCAACGGGGACAACCTTGGTTGCCGGATCATTTCATACGGTTGAGGCCGCCGCTGAATGGCTTAAAGCCGGAGAGGGTAAATGGAACTCCATTTAAAAAAGCGAATTTTAGGTGCATGGCTGACAGTGACTGCGATTCTGGTCGTTGCGCCCATTGTATTGGATGGTTCGCGTACCCATATTCTTCTTGAGTCAGATGCCCCTGCGATGCCAGATACAGAACGGTGGGCGACCGAAGAATACGAACGTCAGGTAAGAAAAGATGTTGAGGCTCTGGCTTCCGGTGAAGCAACGGCGGATATATCTATGCCTCAGGTAGACGTTGTGGACCGGGATGATACCCCTGTGCCGGGCGTGCCAGCGGATCAGACGAAACTGGATCAGGATAACATTCCGTATGCCTGGACGTTACAGGTTGGTGCGTTTGGGCAGAGAGACAACGCCTATCGGTTTCGAGACCTGTTACGTCACGATGGTTACAAAGCCTACGTTCAGGAATTTCAGCAGGAAAAGATCACCCGGGTGTACGTTGGGCCTGAGCTGCGCAGAGCAGATGCCGAGAGAATACAGCGCCAGCTGAAGCAGCGGGGCGATATCTCTGAAGCCTATCTGCGTCGATACAAAGCAGAGAGCTGACGCGCTGCAATTGTCAATTCTTTTATAGCGCGCAGGCTCTGGTATACTGCGCGCTTTCTTTTCCTGCCGGGGCAGTAAATGACCATAATCGACTGGGTGATCCTGGGTATCATCGGCGTCTCAGGCCTGATCAGCCTGGTGCGTGGTTTTGTTAAAGAAGCCCTGTCTCTCGTGTCCTGGCTGGTTGCCTTTCTCGTTGCTCGCTATTTCAGCGGCAATCTCGCTACTCTTCTTGAAGACAGTATTGCGACAAACAGTGTTCGGTGGATGGTCGCTTTTGGTATCTTGTTTGTTGCGACTCTGGTCGTTTTGGCTATGGTAAATTTTCTGGTGGCTCAACTGGTGAAAGCCACTGGCTTGAGTGGTACCGACCGGGTATTTGGCATGGTCTTTGGCATCCTGCGGGGTGTCATCATCGTTGTTGCCCTGGTGTACGGAGCTCAGCTGACAGGGATTCCTCAGCAGGATCTCTGGTGGCAGGAATCGACAATTATTCCATATCTTGAAACGCTGGCGGACTGGGCGCGTAAAACGCTGCCTTCTGCGGTGAGTCAGGTGTTGGCAGCTTAATAAACTTCGCTTGTTTGAGGTAATACGCGCATGTGCGGAATAGTGGGTGTAGTTGGTAAGTCCCATGTTAACCAGGCAATCTATGATGCTTTGACGGTGCTTCAGCATCGTGGTCAGGATGCCGCAGGAATTGTGACCAGCTACGGCAACAAGCTTTGTCTGCGTAAGGACAACGGTCTTGTTCGTGATGTGTTCAGAACCCGCCACATGCAGCGGCTGTTGGGGAATATAGGTATCGGTCATGTCCGATACCCAACGGCAGGTAGCTCCAGCTCGGCCGAGGCTCAACCCTTCTACGTGAACTCGCCGTACGGGATCACGCTTGCGCACAACGGTAATTTGACGAACACAGAGCAGTTGGCGGAAGATATTTACCGTGAAGATCTGCGCCATATCAACACCACATCAGACTCTGAAGTTCTGCTGAATATTTTCGCGCATGAGTTGCAGGAACAGCGTCAGCTGAAACCGTCCCCGGAAGTTATCTTTAAAGCCGTGCGTAAAGTGCATGAGCGTATTCGCGGCGGTTATGCTGTGGTCGCTATGATTACCGGTTACGGCATTGTGGCTTTCCGTGATCCTCACGGAATTCGTCCTGCTGTATTTGGCCACCGTGATACGGAAAAAGGGCCGGAGTACATGGTTGCGTCAGAGTCCGTTGCACTTGATGCGCAGGATTTCAAACTGGACCGAGATATTGCGCCAGGCGAATGCGTTATTTTTACTGAAGATGGACAGCTGTTCACAGAACAGTGCGCTGAGCAGACAGAACTGACGCCATGTATCTTTGAGCATGTTTATTTTGCGCGTCCGGATTCAATCATTGATGGCATCGCCGTTTATAAAGCCCGCCTGCGCATGGGCGAGAAACTCGCTGATAAAATTATGCGTGAGCATCCTGATCACGATATTGATGTCGTGATCCCGATTCCTGACACCAGTCGTTCTTCGGCATTGGAGTTGGCGAATCATCTCGGTGTGAAATATCGCGAAGGCTTTATGAAAAACCGCTACATCGGTCGTACCTTCATCATGCCAGGTCAGCAGCTGCGCAAGAAGTCGGTTAAGCAGAAGCTCAATGCGCTTGACCTGGAATTTCGCGGTAAAAACGTACTTCTTGTCGATGACTCTATTGTGCGTGGTACCACGTGCGAACAGATTATTGAGATGGCACGGGAGGCGGGCGCGAAAAATGTGTATTTCGCTTCGGCAGCCCCTGCGGTTCGTTTCCCGAATGTGTATGGCATTGATATGCCGGCGAAAGAAGAATTCATCGCCCACGACCGGTCAACGGAAGAAATTGCAAGAGCCATTGGTGCAGACTGGCTCGTTTATCAGGATATCGAAGACCTGGTAGAGGCTTGTCTTGAGGGCGCGACAACCGATGCTAAAGCGTTCGACTGCTCCGTGTTTAATGGTGAATACGTCACCAAAGACATCAACGATGAATATTTCCGCCGCTTGAATGAATTACGTAGCGACGCAAACAAAACATTGCAGGTTATCGATAATGAAGCGATTGATCTGCACAACCAGAAAGAGGCCTGAAGACAATGGCAGACTTACCTGATTGGCCAGAGCGCTACCAATCTGACCTGACGGATGCAGAGTTCGATACTCTGGCAGTCCGTGCTGGCCAGATGCGCTCGCCGGAAGGTGAGCATGGGGAAGCGATTTTCCCGACGAGTAGTTATGTGTTTTCTTCTGCGGCCGAAGCGGCAGCGACCTTCGGCGGTGATCGGGACGGTAATGTTTACTCCCGTTATACCAACCCAACGGTAAGAACGTTTGAGGAACGTCTTGCCGCTCTCGAAGGCGGGGAGGCCTGCGCAGCAACTGCCTCAGGAATGGCAGCTATTTATGCTCTGTGCATCGCCCACCTGCAGGCTGGCGACCACATGATCTGCTCCCGCGCGGTGTTTGGCTCGACGACGGTTCTGCTGGAGAAATTTCTACGTAAATTCAACGTGGATATTACCTACGTTGATTTACTGGATCTTTCGGCTTGGCAGAATGCTGTTCAGGAAAATACCAAATTACTGTTCCTTGAGTCGCCATCCAACCCGTTGACGGAAGTTGCCGATCTCCGTGCAATTTCGGAAATCGCAAAATCAGCCGGAGCCTTGTTTGCCGTAGACAACTGTTTTTGTACACCTGCTGCCCAGCTTCCTCTGGCATTAGGTGCCGATCTTGTTGTGCACTCAGCAACGAAATACATCGATGGCCAGGGGCGGTGTCTTGGTGGTGCGGTGATTGGCTCACACGAGTTAATTGAACCCGTTATCGGCGTGCTCAGATCTGCAGGCCCTACGATGAGCCCCTTTAATGCATGGGTATTCCTGAAGGGATTAGAAACGTTATCGCTGCGCATGAAAGCGCATAGCGAAAATGCGCTGGCACTTGCTGAGTGGCTGGCAAATCATCCGAAAGTCGCGAAAGTGAATTATTGTGGCTTGCCTGATCACCCTCAGTACGAACTTGCAAAGAGCCAGCAGCGTTTATTTGGCGGTGTATTGTCGTTTGAGGTAAAAGGCGGTCGTGAGGAAGCCTGGAAAGTTGTCGATGCAACACGCATGATTTCAATTACCGCCAACCTGGGTGATACGAAAACGACAATCACGCATCCTGGAACAACGACGCATGGACGTTTGTCGGATGAGCAACGCGATGAAGCTGGGATTTCTCAGGCCTTGTTGCGCGTATCCGTCGGGCTTGAAAGTGTGGAAGATATTAAGCGGGATCTCGCACGTGGACTGGATGCTCTTTAATTTCCATTACACGCTGATGGATCAGACAAAAGGCTGCTAATTGCAGCCTTTTTTATTGCTGTCTGACGCTATTCGACCGGATTCGTACACTCGCTGTCTCCCGGAGAAAAGCGGCAGCGAATTTTACGCGCCAGTCTCAACATAACGGGATCATAGTAGCCTTCGCTGCGCAAACTCAGGCGAACTTTTTGAGCACTTTCACTGAGCGTCGTAAGATCCTCCGGCGATGGATTTATCCAGAAGCTCGCCGGTATATTACCCAGTTCTTTGTCGAGCACCCGCGCGTAGCTGTTGAATTTAAATAGAAAGTCTTCACGTAGAATCTGCGCCAGGCCCGGCGGAAAACGATCAGTATGACCAATTAACTGCAGTGTCGACTGCCCCAGAGGCATCGATAGCCCGCGTGTCTCACTTCCTGTGCGGCCGTTGGCCATTGCCAGATAGCTGATATCTGGAGCAACCATAAGTTCGGTAAGATCATTGGTAAACGTCTGTACTGTTGCTGGCATATCGCCGGTGCGGGTTCGGCCGCGAAGAGTATCCACCAGGCGAATAAAGCCGGTATCGGTATTTGCAACGGATACCGATTTTCCATCCAAAGAGCTGAGTGATGCTTTGTCGGCCGAATCGGCGTAAAGGCGGCTGTATCCAAGAGTGACCAGGCCGAGTGCGGTGTATTGGGTATTGGTCATGTGCTCAGCAATTTCTGGTTTAGCCAGTACTTGAGCCAGGAGTTGCAGGTGTTGTCTGTCGGGAAGGGCGCCGGGCGCTTCTGTGGTGGCAAGAAAACGGTTGAAGCGTTGTGCCGTCGCGCCACGCACAAGAATGGCGTCACAGGCCTCTTTGCTCACAAAGGCATCGACCATTTCCTGTTCATTCTGGTAGACGTCGATGGTCAATTGCATGCCATAGTGAAGTGAACGCAGCACCTGATCTTTCGCCGCCGTTGCTATTGGGCCTGCTTTACCAATCGGGTCCCAGATGCAGAACGTTCGCGGTAGGCGGCCGTCGGTCATCTCATCGCTGAGTAGTGTTTTGAGTGCCTTGACTCGCTTCTCAAGGGGCAGGTTCTGATTGAGAACAGCCGCTTCGAGAGTCTGGTGAGTCCGGATCTTATTCGTTGTATCTGCGATGCCTGGTCCAGCCACCAATAGAAAAAATAAGCAGAATGCCGGGAGTATTCGAGGGTTCTTCATTCAACGTCCTTTTTGTATACCCAGTTTACTCAGATTGAATGCAATTATACCGAGTCAGACACCTGTCTGTATTCGTCCTATGGATGTCTGGCTCAAGATGGCCCATAGCCTGCCTGAATGAAGGTGCGACTGGCAAGAGTGATCCATCCGTGAGTGATTTTTGCGGCTGTTTTTATGTGCGCAGTGTCTGTTTTTCGGAACGTTTCCCGATATTGTCGTTAGCTAAGCACTTAAAAACAGTCTGAGTGTCAGATACTCTTAGTGCTCTAATTTCCAGAGGTTTTTGCATGTCTGCCATTGAAGGGGCGTTATCCAGTCTTTCGAACGTAATACTCGGCAAGAATCAACAGTTAAAATTGTCTATGTGCTGCCTCCTTGCAGACGGACATTTGTTGATTGAAGACTTACCGGGGATGGGGAAAACCACGTTATCGCATGCTCTGGCTCAGGTGTTTGGACTCAAATACAGCCGGATTCAGTTCACCAGCGACCTTCTTCCAGCAGACATTATTGGCGTGAGCATCTTTGAAAAGAGCCCTGACTCAGGCGAGGGGGCCTTCCGGTTTCATCAGGGGCCGGTATTTGCTCAGGTCGTTCTGGCTGACGAGATTAATCGCGCGACGGCTAAATCTCAGAGCGCGCTTCTTGAGGCCATGGAAGAGCGACAAGTGACGGTTGAGGGACAAACCCGAAAGCTTCCCGAACCATTCTTCGTCATTGCGACTCAGAACCCTTCGTCACAGGGGGGAACCTTCCCATTGCCTGAGTCTCAGCTTGATCGTTTCCTTATGTGTCTTAGCCTTGGCTATCCGGACGCGCGTGCAGAGCGGGAATTACTTGAGGGCGTGAGTCGTCGTCACCTGGTGGATGAGCTTCAAGCCGTCATCAGTCCAGAGGCCCTTGCAGGGCTTCGTCAGGCCGTCGACGGGGTAAAGGCCTCGTCCGCTGTTCTGGATTATCTGCAGCGCATTCTGGCGTTCAGCCGCAATGACACACGCTTCACTCACGGACTCTCACCACGGGCCGGAATTGCCCTGCTGCGTGCGGCCAAGGCCTGGGCTGTCATTGATGGTCGTAGTTTCCTGATTCCCGAAGACGTGCAGGCGGTACTGGCACCGGTTGTCGATCACCGCCTCAAGCCGGGTGCTGCACGGCATATTCTTGAAAATGTCGCAGCCTTAGCCTGATATGGTCAAACGATTAAAGTCAGATAAGGATGGGTGGGGCAGGCGACTGTTTCAGTCTTGGCTGAATCGCAGAATTCCCCCCGTATCGCGGCTGGCTTTGTCTCACAAGAATGTTTTCATTCTTCCGTCGCGAACGGGGTGGGCTTTTGCTGGTCTGCTTCTGGCGATGCTGCTCACCGCCATCAATTATCAGAATTCATTGATTTATGGGCTGACGTTCTGGCTGGTCAGTCTTGGGCACGGCACGATCTGGCTGACGTTCCGTAATCTGTCGGGCCTTGAGATGTCTGCTGGCAAGGTGGAGCCTTGCTATGCAGGGGAGAGCCTCCAGTTGCCGCTTAACGTCTCTTCCGCCAAACACTGGTCCGTTGCCATTACTGTAGGGTATCCGGGAGAGACCGAGCAGGACTTCACACTGTCTCCGGGGGAATCCCTCGACGTCGCTATCGCTCGGCAGACCCGTAAACGAGGGCGCCTGCCGTTACGCCGAATAAGAATCGAAACGGAATACCCATTCGGTTTATTTCGCGCATGGAGTTGGGTTGCGTTGGATTTTGATGTGGTCATATACCCGAAGCCAGAGTATACGCCGGTGCACTTGTCTGTAGGTGACGGTGATGAGCTTGAGGGCTCAACGTTGGCATTGATAGGCCAGGACGATATATCGGGCATTCGTGAGTACGGGCGAGGGGACAGTCTGAACCAGATTTCATGGAAGCATACCGCACGAAGTGGATCACCCAAGTCGTTCGAGCGCGAGCAGGAACAAGGCGTAATGTGTCAACTGGATTGGGGGAGTCTTACGGGGCTTGAGCCCGAGGTACGACTTTCCAGGCTGGCCTCATGGGTCGATCAAGCTGAGGCCTTGGGTTGGAAGTATGGTTTGTCGATACCAGGCGTAGAAATACCAGCCGGCACGGGCAATGAGCATCGTCATCGCTGCCTGACGGCGCTGGCTGTCTGGGGGACTGAATAGTGATCGCAGTTGCTCTTCCAAGAAAGGCATTACTGCTTCAGGTGTTGGCCGTATTAAGTTCACTGTTGCCGCACTTAAGCTACTTGCCAATATGGCTATACCTTATGGTGGCCTTTGTTCTCGGCTGGCGTTGGTTGGTGTATACCGGGCATCTTTCATTTCCGGGGCGCTTTGCAAAACTCATCACGGTTATTCTTGCCTGTGTGGGTGTCTACACCTTAAGTGGTGGGCAAATATCGCTCGAGGGCAGCAGTGCCTTTCTTATTTCCGCAGGCGTACTGAAACTTCTTGAACTGGCGACAAGGCGTGATGGGATTGTTGTCGTTTTCATTGCTCTATTTATTCAAGCATCTGGGTTTCTTTTTCATCAGAGTATCCTGTACAGCCTTCATGGCATTGCGACCCTGGTATTAGCATGTGCAGCGATGGTTGCGACTCAGGCTGCGACCAGAACCGGCCTCGCTTCGCAGGTGCCTGTGTTCGGTGTGACTGCGAAACTTTTATTGACGGCTTTGCCGTTTATGCTGATCGTTTATTTTCTGTTTCCCCGCCTTGGGCCTTTATGGAGTGTCGCACTTCAGTCTGACTCTGCTTTGACCGGTCTGTCTGAACGACTGCAGCCAGGCGATATTTCGGAGCTTAGCCAGTCTTCTGACGTCGCATTCAGAGTAACCTTCGATGGTGATAAGCCATCCCGTAATGAACTGTACTGGAGAGCAATGACGCTCGATGAGCATGATGGGGATGGCTGGGATAAATCAGTGTTAGATGCTGCTCAGTTGCCTATGCCTGCGCTGACTGATGAAGCAGCCTATCGCTACGAAGTAATACAGGAACCAACCGGGCAGGCGTATCTTTTTTCACTGGCGGGGTCTGCCAGTCGTGATGCAGATATCGAGCTGACGGCAACTCGATTGCTGAGGTATGAGCGGCCCGTTTATCAACGTATCAGGTACGACGCAACGGCGCCGGTTAATCCCATCATTGGTCCGGCGTTTGATTCTGAACGGAGAGCCGCTCCCGATCTTTATCTCGCGCTTCCGGATGGTGTTAATCCGATGATTCGCGAGTGGGCCGTTCAACAGCCTGCAGAAGCCCGTCAGTTTGCGGAGGTTTTTCTCCAATACGTTAGAGAAAACCCCTTTTATTACACACTTAAACCGCCTCGCTATAGCGGCGATGATATTGATCAGTTTCTATTTTCAGGGCGCAGAGGTTTTTGTGAGCATTACGCGTCGGCGATGGCATTTGCGGCGCGGGCCGCGGGTATTCCATCGCGGGTCGTAGCTGGATATCAAGGGGGAGAGTGGCACCCGGACGGTTATCTGACAGTCAGGCAATACGATGCTCACGCATGGGTAGAACTCTGGGATGGCGAGCAGTGGTTCCGGGTGGATCCAACCTCTGCGGTAGCGCCTGACCGTATTGAGTATGGCCTGCAGCGAGCCTTGCTTGAGGAGGATACGTTTCTGGAGGAAAGCCCGCTATCTCCACACAGATATGCTGATATTGGATGGGTGAACAGTCTTCGCCTGCTATTGGATAATATTAACTACCAATGGAGTCGTTGGGTATTGGCCTACGACGGTGAAAGACAGAAAGGGCTTCTGTCTCGGTGGTTTGGGATCGATGCTCTCGTCGACGGTTTGTATGTCATCGCCGGTTCTATTGCGGGTCTGTTCGTCATTGGTGCTCTCTGGCAGTGGTGGCAGCAGCGGCCAGAGAAACGAACGCGTTTGATCCTCGGTTGGTCTGAGTTGCGCAACACTGCGGATAAAAAAGGAATTACGGTGGCCGAGGGAACCGCTCCTCTTTCACTATTGGCCGACATTGAGAGGGCGTACCCTTTGCTAGCAGATCAGTGTCATATAGCGCGATGCGCTCTGATTCAGGTCTACAAATCAGACGAAGAGCCAGTGTTGGAAAGAGCCGAGAAAAATCTGACTCGTCAGCTTCAGTTACTTAACCGGCAATTGCGCCGGGTTCGGCCAGGCACAGAAACAGCCGCTGCCGGCAATGTTAAGAAAAGGCCCGTATGACTCGCCAGCGAGCAGGCGCTCAATCATATTAGTAAACAGGGCTTCGTCGGAGAGGCTGCACAGTGCACCGAACCCATAAGCGCCAAAGTAAGCCAGTCTGGCGTCCTGATTCAGGACCGCCAGACCCGGGCTGGCGGTCAAAGGTAATTGATCAGCACCAGACGCTTTCACGACCAGAGCGTTAGGGTTGAGTTTGCGCGCTTCTGACAGGCGGCTTTCCGGCAGCGTTGCTGGTGCAAGAATAATAAAACGCACCTCTTTGTCCTCTGGCCATTGTTCAATGATGGCTCGTGTATGTCGGGCACTGACGTTATTGCACAAACAATCCGGGTTCCACAGATGAACGACTGTGACCGGAGCGTCTGCGCTAAGTGGATATTCAGCAGATACCCTTTGCAGTAGCGCTTTCAGACCTTGTTCAACCTTGTCTGGATTGCGCGCCTCAGGTGGAGCATCAGCTTTGACGAAGGGGCGAAGAGACTGCTGCTGAAACCACCACAGGCCAAATAGAGAGCCTGCCAGCCAAATAAGGATCAGTACTGAAACCAATAACGTTTTTTTGCGACCAGGAGCATCTGGGTCGAGAGTGACTGACATTGTTTCATGGCTCTGAAATAGGGGGCTTTTCTCAGCTACCCAATCACGGGCAGCCAGCGTTATCATACATGGCTTTTCAATTGTAACCGATTATTGGGAGTAGCCGTGCCTTTCCGGGTGTTGACCGCTGAGCAACTGATGGCTGAGTCACAGTCACGCGACCACTGGTTTCTGGTCGAAGTAACCGGTGAACATTGCGCGCCTTGCCGTGCGGTGGAGCAGCTCCTGTTGTTGCTCAAGCCCTCGCTGGATTCTCGTTGTTCCATTGTTCAGGTTCGCTCGGAGGAGTCGCCGGAATGGGTATCTGCTTGTCAGATCCGGACGGTTCCCTTGTTGCTCTTATACCATCTCGGCGAGGAAGTCGCGCGTGAGCAGAACAACCTGTCGATAGCGGGAATCAGGCACTTCTTAAAAGATCATTTGCCGTTCTCTGTAGAGCCTCAGGTTGGCGCTCTTCTCAAAGAGGGGAAGTTCGATCAACTGCGCACTGTCCTTGATCTGATGACCGATGAGGAATCACGTACAACAGAGGTACAGCGCGCCCGCTCATGGTTGTCGATGCGTGATCTTGAACTATACGGGTTTGAATCCAGCTTGCGGGATACTTTCTTTGACGAAGCAATCACCGGCGACTGGGATCGTGTCCTGGGTTCGCTAGAGGTCGCGGCCCGTACCGAGGGCCTTCGGGATCTGACTATCGCACTGGCGGACCTCATTCCTGATCGGAAGCTGGTGGCGCAGTGGCGTCGTAAAGTTACTTAGTTATACCGTTATCTATTTCAAATCTATCCACTTTAAGCACCTTTGCCAGGCCCAGCAAGAGCAATTAGGCCTGGTCGGATAATTAATCTGGAAGCCTGCGAGCGGCATTCTATAGTCAATCCTGATGACATAACGATCAATAGTGGAGTGACTATGCAGGGCGATCGCCTGAGTATTCGTCAGCGTTTATGGATAATGCTGTCAGCTGTATTTCTCATGGGTGTTATTTTTATGGCCATTGATTTTCACCAGTATCAGAGCCAGCTGGTGGATGAGAAAAAGCAGCAGTTGTCGGCTTTAGTTGAATCGCAGGCTAGTCTGCTTAGTGAGTTGCTCAGCAATGGTGGTAGCCTCAAGGATGGCCTCTCGGCACTTAATGGCTCGCGCTACCACGGTGAGGAATATTTTTTCGTGATTAACGAACAGTTAATTATGAAAATGCATCCGTTTAAACCCGTGCTCAATGATACCTCTGTGTCTAAGGTGCGCGACCCTGATGGGGTTTATCTGTTCCGTGAGATGAAAAAAGCGGTCGCAGAGGGCAATACCGGATTCGTTAATTATAAATGGCCACGCCCAGGGGCCGACGAGCCAGTGAGTAAACTCAGTGCGATCACACCAGTTGCTGGTTCAGATTTGTATATCGGTACGGGTGAGTATATAGACGATATACAAGCCGCTATCTGGGGTCGGGGAAGCTGGACTCTGCTTTCTCTCCTTATCTGGGGGAGCTTTATGTTGATCTGTTCACGATATATAACGGCGGCAATTTCGAAGCCCATTCGCAGAATTGAAGAAACAATGGCCAATCTCGCAGAGGGCGATCTCTCGTTTCATTGTGAGCGTTCTGGCGTTCCAGAATTTGATCGTATTTCTACGGCCATTAATAAAATGCGCTCGCGTCTGTCAGAATTATTAAGCCGTATTCGCGAAGACAGTGATCGTTTGAACAGAGAAGCAGACATTGTCGCGCGTTCGACGTCCGAGGTCAGTGCTGGTTCCGATACCCAGTCCCGTGAGCTGGATCAATTGTCAGTAGCGATGACGGAAATGGTTCAGACGACTCAGGTGCTTGCGGGTAATGCACGCGATGCTGCGAAACGAATGACTGAGGTTACGGATGCTGCGTCTAACGGTGCGAATTCGGTTTCAGCGGTGCGTAAGCGGGTTTATACGGTACTGAATCAGTTGGAAGGTGCATCGATCGCTATAACTCAGATGAATGCATCCGCCGAGCAGATTTCAAATGTCGCTGAGGTTATTGAGAGCATTTCCGAACAGACGAATCTTCTCGCTCTGAATGCCGCGATTGAAGCGGCACGTGCAGGCGAGTCCGGCCGTGGGTTTGCCGTGGTTGCGGACGAAGTACGCACACTGGCCCAACGGACGGGAGTGGCTACCAGCGAAATTAAAGACGTGATTGAAACCATAACGCAGGTCGCGAATGACTCTGTTCGCGCTATGCAGTTGAGTGCTAACGAGACAAAAGCCTGTGCGGATGAGGTGAATACAACGGAAGAACAGCTCGCTGGAATTTCAACCAATATGACATTGGTGAAAGATATCAATCATCAGGTAGCAGCAAGTGTTACACAGCAGGAACAGGTGGCTGCCGAAATGGATAGCAATCTGGCGAGGGTGGCGGAATCCGCTGATGGTCATAAGCACATTTCAGATATGTTGCGAGGCACTTCTGAAAACGTTGAACGCCTCGCGGAAGACCTCGCTGAACAGCTGAAGTGTTTCCGTATGGACGCAAACTGATCCGCATAAAAAAAGCCCCGCAGTGCGGGGCTTTTCTATTTCAGGTGACTTGCTGGGTTACCGGTCGTTATCGACTTTCCAGCTGCTCATCATTTTCTTCATGACCTTAGGAATAACGGTCAGATTTAAACCGATCCACTCGAACGCCGAGCGCGGCTTGGCATAAGCGGTCATTTTTAGCATCGTGTTGTACGACGCCTCATCAAACGGGAACCACCAAGCGTTGTTTTTACTGAGGGTCGGTAAAATATCCCAGTTCACAATTTTTGATTCAGCCACCTCAAGCAGCCCGAGTGCGCCGTGCGTGCGACCGATGCCTGATTCTTTTGGGCCGCCCCATTCTGTATTGCTCAAACCGTGGGTGTACAAGTGATCGTTGACGGTCACTGCACCGGCATGAAGCTGCTTAGCGACTTTTTTGCCATGAGCGTTGTTGCGTGTCCAGACAGAAGCTGTGAGACCGTACTGTGATTTATTAGCCAGTTCAATCGCTTCTGCTTCGGAGCGGACTTTAACGACGGGCATAAATGGGCCGAAGATCTCGTCCTGCATAAATTCCATGTCGGACGTTACGTTCGTCAGCAGTGTGGCCGGGAAGAAATACCCTTTTTGTTCACCAACTGCTTGTGACTGTGCGGCGATCTGAGCGCCGTTATCCAGTGCCATCTGAAGTTCTTTTTCAAGCTGCTGGAACTGTTTTTCTGTCGTTACTGAGCCCATGTCCGCATCGTGGCCATTATTGCCGTGACGCAGAGCCTTGGTTTTAGCGACCGCCATTTTGATAAAGTCGTCGTAGACTTTTTCATGAACATAAACACGCTTTACGCCACCACACGACTGCCCAGCGTTCTGATACGCAGCCCACATGCCGCCATTAACAGCACGTTCGATAGGGGCATCTTCGAGTACGACCATGGCATCGTTACCGCCCAGCTCGAGGCTACAAGGCACGAGGTATTCTGCACACGACTTCATGACCTGCTTACCTGCAAAGGTTGAGCCGGTGAAGAATATTTTATCGGCGCCGTTTTCAAGCATTGAGGACAGGACTTTAGAGCCCGAACCAACCACATGAGTAAACAGGCCATCCGGTAAGCCAGACGCTTTTACGACGCGCTCGATAGCTTCGCCGACCATTGGAGTCTGAGCGGCAACTTTGAGAACAACCGCGTTACCTGCCATTAAGCCCATAACAAGTTCACCGAACGGAATGCTGAATGGGTAGTTCCATGGGCTAATGATGCCGAGAACACCAATAGGTTGGAAAACCCGCTTCGACCATTTATTGAAGAACATCATAGATGCGGGAGGAAGCAGCTCGTCTTTCAGCACCTTAGGTGCATTTTTCGCGTACCAGGTACAGCTCATGATCGACGGAATAACTTCGGTATTCAGTGCATCGATTTTCAGTTTACCGTTGTCCTGGCTGATAATGCTGGCTAGTTCATCTGCGTTATCACGAATGTAATCCGCCATTTTTAATACGTAAGATGCACGCTCTTTATAGGACGTTTGTGCCCAGATTTTCTGAGCATCGCGCGCGCGATCAAATACCGTGGTGAACTCTTCCTGAGTTGTCAGTGGCAGACGACCGATTTCTTCAAGCGTCGCCGGATTGATACTGACTTCATACGCCACGTCTGGATTGGCTACATTCATGGTGAATTACCTGTGCGGGTTTCTGTAACTTTTGACGGCCAGATGGTAGCACAGTAATCCCCGCGCTGAACAAGTCGGTTCCGGCCTCACGGAGCGGGCGATATGGGCCAGTTTGTCGCCATGTCACACAGTGGGTATGTCGGGATAGCGGTGACTGACAATACGAAGTCTTAAAAGTAAGCAAATAGCTGCGCAGCTCAGACCAGCGATCAGGCCTATCCAGAATCCAGCGGCGCCCATAGGCTCGCTGAGGCCATAGGCCAGATACCAGCCGGTACCAAAACCAATGACCCAGTAAGAAAGAAAGGTAATTAACATGACCACGAAGGTATCTTCATACGCCCTGAGTGCCCCAGCTGCAGCGATCTGAATCGCGTCAGGAATCTGAAATATAGCGGCGTAAATGAGCAGGGCGGTACCGATTGAGACAACGGCTGGATCGGGCGAGTAGAGATTGGCGATCAGGCCCGCTCCCGAAAGAATCACCGCAGCATTAAACAACGCCAGGAGCAGATTGATCTTTACACCCAACCAGGCGCATTGGCGCGCTGGGTTGAGCGAATTTACGGATTCTCTGTTTTGTTCGCCGATGTAGTGGCCAACCCTGACGGTCAGGGCCATGCCGAGGCTCAGAGGCAACATAAAGGTCACTGACGAGACATTGAGTGCTACCTGATGTCCAGCGACGACGACCGGACCCAGGTCCGTCAGAAACAGGGCAATCACGGTAAACAGACTGACTTCGAAGAAAATAGCGACGCCAATAGGAAGACCGACACGACTCAGGCTTTTTACATGGGATATGACCGAGGATTGATAGACAGCCATCATGCGGATGCTTTGTTCGCTGCGATAGCGTCGGCAATCCCATTGCAAAGCCCATGTCATAAAACATACGACGATCGCACTTCCGATACCGCACCCAATGCCGCCCAGTTCCGGGAGAGGTCCCCAGCCGTAGATCAGAGCCGCATTCACTGGGATGTTAAGTAGCAGTCCCGTCAGCATGATACGCGTGACGTGGTGCGCCTGATCCACCGCCTCTGCATGAAATCTGAGTGCCAGGAAAATGCCGGAAACCGGCATCGCGACAGCGATGGCAAGCAGATAGTATTTTGCCGTTATTGCGGTATGCGCATCGGCAATCCAGTATGGCAGGGCGAACGCTATGCCTGCTGTTATGCTGCCGAGGAGTGCACCGGTGATCAGCCCTAATGAAATACCGGATGCAAGCAGCGCCTGTATCGCTGGTGAGGAAGCAAGTCCTGAGCGTGCTTTGGCGATGGCGGGTGATAGGGCGACAAGAACGCCTGCAAGAAACAGCCAAATCGGTGTCCAGACTGCACTGCCGATGGCAACGGCCGCGAGATCCCGTGTACTGACATAGCCCGACATCACGGTGTCGATGGTCCCCATTCCCACCTGTGCCAGCTGGGTGAGCAGAATTGGGCCAGTCAGTTTCAGAATCGCTTTGAGATCTGATGTTTGTTTATGCTGGAGCGGAGCTTGCTGTGCGGTAGACATGGCGAAACTGAGGTTGAACCGTATAATTGACAGGCGACGCTATTGTGCCTGCGCTTGATATCGAATAACAGAAAGAAAATGAACCCGCTAAAACAATCACACTCTGTCCCGCTGATCCCGGCAGATTTGATCGCTATTTTCGACCGGATCTTCAGCGATGCTGAGAATACACGCCTGGTGTCTGGTAGCGGTGAGCCTGAATACCTTCCGGCTGACACCGAAGTCGCCTATCACCGAGTGATATTTGCGCATGGGTTTTACGAGTCAGCACTGCATGAGATCGCTCATTGGTGCATCGCAGGCCCTGAAAGGCGCAAGCTTGTCGATTATGGTTACTGGTATGAGCCGGACGGTCGCTCAGCCGAGCGACAGCGGGAGTTTGAACAGGTTGAAGTGAAGCCCCAGGCGCTCGAGTGGATACTGTCTGAGGCCTGTGGCCGAAAATTTCATATCAGTACTGATAATCTCGATGGCGACCCGGTCTCTGTAGAGCAAGGGCGACAAAACTTTCGTGCGGCGGTGGTGACTCAGGCAGCTCTGTATCTCGAAAACGGGCTGCCAGCGCGCGCTGAGATATTAAAAGAGGCGCTATTGGATTATTATCATCGCCATACACTATTTGGTACGCACTTGTTCGTGCCAGAAGATATCTGAACGGAGATAGGTTTGTTAAAGAAACTGTTCAAATCCAACGCCTCAAAGCCGGCGCCGGAACCAAAGAAGCCCGCTGCTGCGAAAAAGGCCCCGGCTCAGAATAATAAGCCAGCACAGAACACGAAGAGTCATGGTTCTTCGCGCAACGCAGGGGCTGATAAGTCCGCTGCACAGAGTAGAAAGCAAAAGAAAGAGACGGTAGAAACACCATGGTCTCTGTCTGACTTCAATGTTGAGCCTCAGGAGGGCAAAACACGCTTTCATGATCTGCAGCTACCAGATTCTGTCATGCGCGGGATTCATGAATCAGGGTTTCAATATTGTTCACCGATTCAGGCCGAGAGTCTGCCTGCCGCTTTGACTGGTCGCGACATGATCGGGCAGGCCCAGACGGGCACAGGTAAAACAGCAGCGTTTCTGCTGACGATTTTTAACCGCCTTCTGACAGTTCAGCCGGAAGAACGTTTTGCCAGTGAACCCCGCGCCCTGATTGTTGCTCCAACGCGCGAACTGGCGCTGCAAATCGGTAAAGACGCCGATGCCTTGGGTAAGTACACTGGCCTGAATACACTGACTGTCGTTGGTGGTATGAATTACGACTCCCAACGCAAAATGCTGCGCGATCATGTAGTCGACGTGTTAGTAGCGACACCTGGGCGCCTGATTGACTTTATGCGTAGTCAGGACGTTTTTCTGGATCAGGTTGAAGTCCTGGTTCTGGATGAAGCCGATCGTATGCTGGATATGGGGTTCATTCCCGATGTGAAGCGTATTGTCCGTGGAACGCCGCCAAAAGAGTATCGTCAGACTCTGCTGTATTCAGCAACCTTCAATTTTGATGTGCGTATTCTGATTGATCAGTGGACCACAAATCCGATGAAGGTCGAGATTGAGCCAGAGCAGGTGACGACCGATCGTGTTGATCAGAAACTGTATCTCTGTGCTGAGTCCGATAAATATGGCTTGCTTGAACGGGTACTGACCGAAGAAAAGCCTGAGCGTCTGATTATCTTTGCTAATCGTCGGGACCTGACCCGTAACCTGTGCGATAAACTGAACAAAAATGGTCATGTAGCCGTTCTTCTATCTGGCGAGGTCAGCCAGGATAAGCGAGTCCGCACGCTGGAGCGCTTCCGTGAGGGGCGGGTGAATATCATGGTTGCAACCGACGTTGCTGGTCGCGGTATCCACGTTGACGGCGTCAGTCACGTTATTAATTACACCTTGCCTGAAGACCCGGAGGACTATGTTCACCGGATCGGCCGGACTGGTCGTGCAGGTGCCAAAGGTGTCTCTGTGAGCTTTGTGTCAGAGGATGATGCGTTCGTTCTGCCGGACCTCGAGAAATATCTCGGCACTAAGCTGGAACTGACGCAACCCTGAGGGGCCGGTTGGTTATGTACTGGCGGGTAATTCTGTGCATAGTGTTCATGGTTCCAGGTGCAGCAGCGCTGGAGCCGCAGGATGCAGCGAGTTATTTTGCAACCGACGCTGTAACCCCTCAGCAGGCTGAACAGTGCCTTGAAACCATGAAATCCCCGTTGATACATAACAGCGAGGGGGATCATGTGAATTCGTACTATTACTTTGGCGTGCATGGCGATCGGACCCTGATCGGCCTGGAGCGTGTGAAGGGTGCGGATTACTCTCAATATTTCAGCTTGTTAGTATTCGATCAGACGACCTTACTGGGTTATTACCGCAATATTGCCAGCCTGCCGCTGTTTATCGAGCAGGATGGGCAACTGTCGTTTCCGCGTGGTGTTGAACTGGCGGATACTATCTATATTCATCAGGGGTCCTTCCCGGCGCTTTGTCTGGCTGGTCAGGATTGCGTCGACTGGGTGTCAGTAAGTGCTGTGTGTGAGCTGAGTACGGATTGACCGTTCAAGCCATTCTGGGTCGTCTGCTGGTAAGTCGTGTCCTGCAGAAGGGTGCGTAAACAGGGGTTTCTTCCAGCGTCGTGCAATTCGCGCTGTGCATCCCGGTTTCACCAGTCTGTCGCCGGCAGCGTTATAGAAAAACACATCATCGACCGGAGCACTCGTAGGTCCCTTATAGCGACTTGCAGCAATCAGCTGGACGAATACGTTACGCCAGCGCAACGGGTGCTCGCTCGCAAAAGTAAGCCAGGGGGCGGATTCTCCGACGCCCAACTCGCGATTGATGGTCTGATCGAAAATGGTTCGCTCAAGCCGCAGGCGATCACCAAAACAAAACAGCAGCCTGAAAAATGATACTGCCGTCATGCGCTCCCACGGATAAGACATATTGGCCAGGCTGGTATTGATCATGTGGAGTGAGGTGATTTCATCGGGGTGCTGTCGCGCCCATTCTGCAGCAATCATTGCTCCCATAGAGACAGCAATAATGGTTACAGGACCTTGATGTGTGCTGCGAACCTGAGCGCGCACGCTCTCCATCATGGCTGGAATGTCCGGCGGGGTTGTTTCTGTATACAGGTAGCCGTTGCCCGGTAACTCCGGCTCAATAATCTGAAAGTCTTCGGCAAACCTTTCTGGGAACTTCAGCCAGTGATACCGACTGCGAATCAGACCTCGAAGAAAAACGAGTACCGGTTTGCCAGTGGAAGACTTCAAGTGCTTAACCTGTCACCAAATGCGGAAGAAGCGGTGAACGCTGAATTGAATCAGAGTGCCGGCATCGAAATCACCACCCAGGTTAGTGCGCTCGAGAGTGAGGCGATAATCCCAGTGGTTCCAGGTTCTGGCTGCACCAACACGGAAGTGCCAGTAATCATCAGCGGTTGAGCTACCAAAGTTGGTTGTGTCGTCAGTACCATCGAGGCGATGGTTGGCACCGTAAAGCTCAATGGAGAATGATCCGGTCTGAAAGGTGTAGGCTGTTTCCAGTGTGTGCAGGTTGTAGTCACTACCGTAGTAGCCATCAGCAGCACGATATCCCAGTGTCAGATTGTTATCCCACAGGAGTCGCAGTGCGGTCTCATTGTAGGCATCGCCTTTTTCGTCTGCGTCACCATGGAAGGTGAAGCGCGTGAGGCTGGCATCGACAGACCATGCCCTCCAGAGAGGAAGGTTGGCGCCAGCGTACATATCCCATTCAGAGTGCAGGCTGTCTGCGCTGCCGTGATCTACATTACTGCCCCAGGCGCCGGCATAGAACCCGGAGTTATGGGTGGCTGTCATGCCTGCCTGCCAGGCGGCCTTACCGCTGGTCTGACTGATGCCGTCGCGCACAAATTCAGAGGTGACACCGAGGTCGGCGGTGACATCGGCCAGGACAGAATGATGGCAGGTCAGTAAAGCGACTGACGTGAGTGATACAAGCAGGTGTTGCAGGCGTGGCATAAAATTAGGAAATCCGTCAGATACATCAGGCGCCTAGTGTAGCGGAAGCGACGCTCGCTTCACACTGCCGGTGTGATATTTCCACTCATTCCTGGATACCAGCGTTCCAGTGCTGACTGAAGAGCTCTGGTCTGGTCGGCGGCGGACTCCGGTGCCCATTGCGGCATGGTGCGTGCGGCAGACATCAGGAAGTCAAACAACACCAGGTGCCGACGCAGAATACGCTGTTGGCGGTGGGGTAATACCGGGTTAAACAGACCATGATAACGCAGTAGGTGGCGAGGATTTTTCTTTACCCAAAGCCAGGACCCCATTTCCAGAGTGATAGGAATAAAACACCCTTCTGGTTGCATGGCCCGGTAATCATCGTAGAGGTAATCCCACATGTCGCCGTTCGTGGTATAGCTGTGCGCCTGAGGTTCAAATAGATATTGCTCATGACTGGGGAAACTGTGTTCGAACAGCTCTGTCAGTGTATGCGCCGCACCTATGCCGGGCCATGGTGCTGTGCTTTTTGCGTAAGGAAACCACAGGCGATCGCGTGTGCCAAAGCCCGAGTGGCAATCAAGGCTGATGCAGTATTTCTGATCGCGCAGAGCGTGATGAATCGCGTCCGTTAATGCTTGATTTTCTGGCTCCATAGGCCCGCCTGCGATACCTCGGTACCACGGCAGGGAGGCGCTGATACGTTGCCCTCCCACCAGCCAGGGCGTTTTGCCCTCAGCTTCGACCGGTGCGTTTCGCATCAGGTCGACACCGTTTGGGTTGCAGCGAGTATTTTCTGCCATGCCGCCTGGATTAACTATAGGGATAATCAGCAGTCTTAGATGTTCAAGCTGATCCCGCACGACCGGGTCCCAGTGCAGTCGACGCACAAGGCTTTTCATAAATGAAAGAATGACCTGGGTGCCAATTCTTTCGACCCCGTGAACTCCACCAACGAGTGCGAGGACAGGCGCGTCTTTGGCTACGCTGCCCATTTCAAGAACGTAGAAAGGGAGGTGCTCGCCTTTATGCTGAATGTGAGCAGGCACGCGAATCCGCATGTACTGTTTGCCCTCTTCAATGAGGGACTCAAGTTCTGCCAGTTCTGGCAAAGCCGCGTTAAGGCGGGAAATGCGTTGAATCACGTTGAGGTGAACCTTATGCTCTTTGGCCTTTTGACTATATCTAACAGGTTATACCGCCAATGAGAAGCTTCCAGTCAACACCGGTGGACATGCCTGACAAACTGCGCGTTCGTCGTTGGCTGACTACTATCTGGCCCTTTCTTCTGGAGTATCGAGGTCGCGTCATCGGGGCGATGGCCTGTTTGTTGTTGGCTAAGCTGGCCAGCGTCGTTATGCCTTTTCTACTTAAGTATCAGGTTGATCATCTGGATGCCTCGGGCACCATTGGCGAAAACTGGTGGGCGGCCTTTCCGTTATTGCTGTTGCTGGCATACGGCGCTGTCCGTTTCATGACCGTGTTTGCAGGGGAGTTGAGGGACTTATTGTTCGGACGTGTTGCTGAACGGGTGATGCGCAGAATGTCGCTGGCACTGTTTCGTCATCTTCACAGTCTGAGTTTGTCATTTCATCTTGATCGGCAGACTGGGGCTCTGCAGCGCGACATCGAACGAGGAACAAACGGTATTTCGTTCCTTATGCGTTTTCTGATTTTCAATATTCTTCCGACGTTTCTTGAACTCGGTCTGGTTATTGTTCTGCTGCTGATTAATTATCCGCCCATTTTTGCGGGCATCACCCTGGTGGCCGTTGTGCTCTATGTTGCATATTCGGTGAAGATCACAGAATGGCGCACGCGCTATGTCCGTGAAGCAAATCAGATGGATTCATCAACGCATGCCCGTGCGCTTGATAGCCTTCTGAATTACGAAACAGTGAAGTACTTTACTGCGGAAGAGCGCGAGTCGAGTGACTATGACGGTTCACTGGCACGCTGGGAGAAAGCCAGGAGAATGAATCGTCTTTCTTTATTTACTCTGAACAGTGGGCAGGCACTGATTATTTCGGTGGCGATGGCCTGTATGTTGATGTCGGCAGCTCACTATGTGCTCGTCGGTGAAATGACTCTTGGTGATTTTACTCTGGTTAACGCCTTTATGTTTCAGCTGTTTCTGCCACTGAATTTTCTGGGGTTTGTCTATCGCGAAATTAAAGCGTCAGTGGCTAATATCGAGCGGATGTTTGTTTTGCTCGATATTGAAACCGATGTGCCTGACCGATCTGAGAAAACACTGAATATCAGCCGTGGAGAGGTGGTGTTCGATCATGTGGGGTTTGACTACGGTAATGGTCGAGAGGTGCTCAGAGAGTTGAGCTTTGCTGTGCCGGCGGGGAAAACACTTGCGCTTGTCGGTGGCAGTGGCGCAGGAAAGTCGACCATCACTCGCTTGCTGTTTCGCTTTTACGACGTGACTTCCGGACATATTCGTATTGATGATCAGGCGATTGTTGATGTTTCGCAAACGTCGTTACGGCGTGCTTTGGGGATTGTTCCGCAGGATACCGTTCTGTTTAACGATACACTCAGGAATAACCTTCTCTATGCCTGTCCTGATGCCAGTGACGCCGAACTTCAGGATGTGGTTCAGATGGCAAGCCTTGATCGGTTGATCGCAGAAACCCCTGCTGGCCTGGATACCGTTGTGGGAGAGCGCGGATTGAAGCTGTCTGGTGGTGAAAAGCAACGTATTGCTATTGCGCGTATGCTGCTCAAGAAGCCCGCCATTATGATCTTTGATGAGGCGACTTCCTCGCTGGACTCTGAAACAGAACGCAGCATCATGAAAGAGATTCGCAGGGTGTCTGAAGGACATACTGCGTTGATTATCGCCCATAGATTGTCGACGGTGGTTGATGCCGATGAAATAGCAGTTCTGGAGGATGGTCAGATCGTGGAGCGCGGCAAGCACAAAGAGCTATTGCAGCGGAATGGCCGGTACGCCGCACTATGGCAAGCCCAGCAAGCGTCGGGCGAGATTGACTGATGCACTTATTATTGATTGATGCAATGAATCTGATACGCAGAGTCTATGCTGCGGTCGAGGATTCTGAGTTTGCTGCCGAAGCCACGCGAAATAAAGTGATAGACATCATCGGCGCCAGTCTTCATGGGCGGGGTGCGACGCACCTGCTGATGGTATTTGAAGATCAGAAAACCACCTGGCGTCATCGTCTCTGGCCAGAATATAAAGCCGGTCGGCTACCTATGCCCGATGCGCTGGCCAGCGAGCTTGCAGCACTGCGAGCTGATCTCGAGCGTAATGGCATTCATACGTACCAGATGTCAGGCTGGGAGGCAGATGATGTTATTGCGACTGTCGCTGACAGGGCGGCTCGCAGCGGCCTTCAGGTCACTATTTTGTCCACTGATAAGGGGTTCTGTCAGTTGGTTTCAGAGCGTGTTTCTGTGCTCAACCACTTTGATCGCTTGCTTTGGGATGAAGAGACCGTCCGCCAACGCTGGGGCTTGGCGCCGGATCAGCTGACTGACTATTGGGCTTTGTGTGGCGACCAGACAAACCATCTTCCGGGTGTGCCTGGTATTGGAAAGAAAGGCGCTGCTCAGGTTCTGGATGCCTGTGAAACCCTCGACCGTGCGATCGGCTGGCCAGATGCATTACCAGAACGGCAGTCGACAGCTCTGGATAAAGGGCTGTCATCGGCGATCCGCACACGCGTCCTGGCGACTTTGCGTACTGATCTTGAGCTGGGCATACGCCTCTCTTCGTTGAGAGCAAAGGCGTGATCGGCTAAACTTGCCCGCCATTTTTCCAGCCTCAGTGGAGCAGACATGTCCTCTCAGATTAAAGTTCGTGGATTTCATATTGATGTGTATCAGCACGTCAATAATGGTCGCTACATGGAGTTTCTGGAAGAAGCCCGCTGGGAGTTTATGGGGCACACTGGCTTTGCCGATAAAATCGCGGCACTGGGGTTGTCGATGGTGGTTGTGAATACCAACATCAATTACCGTCGCCCTGCGGTGATTCATGATGTACTCGATCTTGGCATCCGGGTTGCGAAAATCGGTAGCAAAAGCGCGGTGTTTGAGCAAACGGTTACCCGGAACAGGGATGGCGTACCAGAGATGATTGTCGATGCGACAGTCACTTTCTGCGTTATGGACCCGGTGGCTGAGAAAGCCGTCCCGTTAGAGGGGGAAATCAGACATATTCTCGAACAGGTGGCGGAGGAAGCTCAGGCATGAACCTCGATGATGTGCTGGCGGAAATTAATGAGTTTCTCCTATGTCCAACACCTGCCGGTTGGATTGACGTTGCCTTAGACAATCAGGAGTTGCTGCTTATTGATCACGCGAATTGCGAGAAGAAAGCAGCGTCTACAGCAATGAATCTTTTGTATCGGTACATCGATCGCGATGACCTGCTTAAAAAGATGAGCCAGCTTGCCCGTGAAGAATTGCTTCACTTTGAGCAAGTGGTCGGCATCATGAAAGAACGTGGCATCAACTATCGTCATGTGTCGTCGTCGCGATATGCATCAGGCCTGCGTGAGGTCGTTCGCAAGGGTGGGGATGATGAACTGGTGGATGTGCTTATCTGTGGTGCGCTTATCGAAGCGCGGTCCTGTGAGCGGTTCGCGGCACTGGTTCCGCACCTTGATGAGGCTCTGGCTAAATTCTACCGCTCACTGCTTCGTTCAGAGGGGCGTCATTACCAGGATTATCTTGAGCTTGCCCGACAATACGCGGGCACAGATATCCAATGGCGGATTGATGAGTTCCGCGAAATTGAGCGTGAGCTGATTTTAAGCCCGGACCCGGAATTCCGTTTCCATAGTGGCGTTCCTTCTGCCGCTTAATCCTGACTGGCGCGAATGATCTTTACGCAGATGTCTGTTTCGCGCTGAAATGTGGCCTCATCTATCACGCCAGCCTTCAGGTCGCGACTGGCTTGCTCCAGTCGCGCCTCTGCATCCTTAAGATCGGTAAACATGCGGTTGGCTTCTAATGCTTTTAACGTTACTGCTGCGGTCATGGCTGGTTCCTCGGGTCGTTCGGATATCACAATCAAACTAGTCCTCCTCTCTGAACTGCACCAGTGGCTATCGTTCCCAAGACCTGCAATGATTACAATTTCTTTAACAGGGTGGTCGCAAAGTGAACAAACTCCCGTTAGATGGCGCAATTTGCGCGGGGCGTCCTCTGGACACCCGACAGATTGCCGGGCTGGCCACATACGACTGCACTGAGGGGCAAGGTGAGCCGCTTCATTTTCTGCATGGTAATGGCTTTTGCGGCCTGACTTTGGCACCTCTTGCCGAAGAACTTTCACAAGGCAATCAGCCCCTACTTTTCACGGATTTGCCAGGACATGGTGGTTCGGCAGGGCCTGATGTATCCACGCAGCCAGATTGGAACAGAATGGCTGACCGAGTTGCCGACAGTATCGCTGCCCGAATAGACAGGCCAGTGACCGGCATAGGTCATAGTATGGGAGGCGTGGTAACACTGCTCGCTGCGGCTCGCTACCCTGATCTCTTCACCAGAATCGTTTTGCTCGATCCGGTCCTGTTCAGCAGGGAGGTTATTTTCTACCAGAGATTGATGCGTAAAACAGGGTTGTGGCAGCGAACGTCTCTGGTGCGGTCGGTCTCACGGCGCCGTGCAGAATGGCCCAGCCTAGATGCGTTGAGGACAGACCTTTCAACAAAGTCTCTGTATCGAAACTGGACTCCTGGTGCGCTGGAAGCCTTTTCGCATTACGGGGCTGAGATTACCGATTCTGGGGCGGTAACGCTTGCTTGCGATCCGCGCTGGGAGGCTTCTATATTCGGATCATACCCTCGTGGACTGTGGCAAGCCGTTCGTGCCGTGAGCATACCTGTTGACATAATTGTTGCTACGCGGTCGTATCCATTTATTCGTCCGGCGGTGAGGCGAGCGGTGGCACGTAATAAACAGATAGTGCAGCATATATTCGATGGAGGGCATTGCTTTCCTATGGAGTTGCCAGAAGCAGCCGCGGTGCAAATTAATGACATATTGGTCGATTCCGGCCGTGAGGCATGAAAACCTTTGTCAATTGAGGCTTGCTGGGCTAAGGTGGTTTTTACTTGGGCAATTAAGTGAGTTTCGAGTAGGACCCTATGAACATGGAGATTCAGGCAGCCTTGGATGTTGCCGATGAGACTGATTCCTTTCTGCAGATCACAGATGTGATCTACGACAAAGAAGCCGAGAACGGTTTCGATTCCTTGAATGAAGCAGAGAAAACTGTCTTCTGCCTCGATCAACTACTGAGAGAGATGGAAAACGGTGGATTTGTGCAGTTCGTTCACCACGAAGCAGGCGCGCGGGCGGAAGATACGCTCGAGTCACTGGAGCGCATTAAGGCGCCAGTGTCAGCAGCTCTGCTTGATCAGATCATAGGATTATTCCCAGATCGCAATGTCCCTGTCGATGAAGACGATCGTATCGATGCGTTTGATAACATCGAGAGTGAGCACGCCGATAAAATCGCGCAGCTGGATGACCGATTCTATGATAGCGGTGAAAATCTGGTTGGCCTGACTTTAAGATTTGTTCAGAAAAACCTGCGCGATTTTCACTGATTGTTTCGCTGGGAAGGCCATTTAATTGGATGGCCGCTCGGGCCAGACTGTGTGCACGTTGAGGCTTATCTTGTAATGTTCATGGCAAACGCTGAAACTATGTCTCAGCATTAAAGGAATTGCCTATGATTATAAAAATGGTCTCATCATGTTGTCTGGTCGCTGCGCTGGCGCTTTGTGCTTCCGGTGCACTGGCAGACGTGAAACTCAAAGGTGTATCTGTGCCGGAAGAAGTTACCTTCTCTGGGCATACGATGGTCTTAAATGGCGTCGGCGTCCGCTCTCGTTTTTTTGTGGATGCCTACGTAGCTGCTTTATATCTTCCGGAAGTGTCAACAGACGCTGACGGGATTCTTGCCTCAGGCAGTCCGCTGGATATTCGGGTGGTTATCATCTCCGATATGGTGACTGCTGATCGTTTTGCAGAATCTGCAATGGATGGCTTCGTCAGGTCCACACACGGAAATTTGGGGCCGATTCGCTCTCAGGTTGAAACTATGATCAAAACCTTCCGGAACTCTTTGTCCGTGGGTGATGTCTTTGATCTCGTTTACAACCCCGATGCCGGAACCGAAATATACCGCAACGGTGATCTTCTCGAAGTTGTTGAGGGGTTGGACTTCCGTTCGGCGATGGCCGGTATCTGGCTGTCTGAAGACCCGGTGCAAACCAGTTTACGGGAGCAGATGCTGGGTCTTTGAGTGCAGATGGGGCTTTGAGTATAAAAATGGTGCAAAGGATTGCTGAATGACAGAAACAGAACTCAAGCGCTCAGGCAGTGATCTGTTGCCTGACGCAATACCAGTCCTGATCGTTGATGATGATCAGTCGGTATTGGATGTTACGAAGCTCGTCTTATCACGTTACCGTTTCGAACAGCGGACGGTCTCCGTTATTGAGGCGAAGTCAGCGGTCGCCGCAAAAGAGATGTTGTCTACCCGCAGCGATATTGCTGTTCTGTTTCTGGATGTCGTCATGGAAGAGGACGACGCAGGTCTTAAGCTGGTCGAGTATATTCGTGAAGAGCTCAACAACCAGAAAATCCGGGTCATCCTTCGTACGGGACAGGCCGGCTTTGCTCCGGAATATCGTGTTGTTCAGAATTACGATATTAATGACTACCTCGCCAAGAGTGAATCTACTCAAGAACGACTCTATGTTTCTCTGACGACTGCGCTTCGCGGTTATCGGGACATTCTTCTGTCAGAACATTACGCCACGCTTGCGATGAATGCAGAGCGGGAGCGAGAGCTTGCCTCTGAAGCTCTGGAAGAAAAATCACGGTTTCTGGCTCACCTCAGTCATGAAGTACGCAACCCTCTCACGGGGATGGTTGGTATTATCGAACTTCTTGGTGATGCCGATGAAGCCGAGCGGACTGAGCTGCTTCAGGGACTTGAATTTACCACGCAGACATTGCTGGGTGTGGTGGATGATGTGCTGGATGTCGCTAAAATTGAAGCCGGTAAGTTCCGGCTTCAGGAATCAGCGTTTAATGTTCGCTACTGGCTGGAAAAAACAGCGTCAACTTACGAAGCGATTCTGCGTCAGAAAGGTATCCGGCTCTCGTGCGAAGCTTCGCAGGAAGTCCCTCTGAATCTGGTAGGCGACCAGGCCAGGCTGCGTCAGGTGTTATCTAACTTCCTCAGTAATGCGGCACGATTTACACCGGCAGGCGGTCAGGTTGCCGTGCGCTTGACGGGTACGCAAACTAGCGATAAATGGGCCTTGTTCGTTTCCGTAACGGATACTGGAATAGGCATCGCTCCGGATCGTCTCACCTCGGTCTTTAAACCATACGTTCAGGAAACGGAAGCCACGGCAGAAGTGTATGGTGGAACCGGACTGGGTCTGAGTCTCTGTCATGACCTGGCTTCATTGATGGGCGGAAGCGTTGGAGTCACTAGTCGTCAGGGGAAAGGATCGACATTCTGGCTTGAGGTGCCACTCGGTATCGACAGTTCGCCAGTGGCCACTGCTCAGGGAGGGCCGGCCTATCAGGTTCTTGTGTGTGAAGATGACGCGACAAATCAGCGAACCCTACAGGTGATCCTCGAAAAGAAAGGCCTGATTGTTGCTGTTTTTGATAATGGTCGGGCGCTTCTTGATAGTGGGGCATGGCGAGGTGCAGATGCCATCATTATGGATTGCCACATGCCTGAACTTGGAGGGATGGATACCACACGAATTTTGCGAGCAGAGGGCGGAGAGTTGCCGGTGTTGGCTTTGACTGCTGGTGTATCGGATGCTGAGCGGCAGGAGTGTCTGGAGGCGGGTATGGATTGTGTGATCAGTAAACCCGTTGATTATTCAATGCTCTACGACCAGTTGGTTTCACTCATTGTTAAAGGGCGCCACCCTGTTCGGATCGCTTAAAGCATATCGTGTGTTTTCAGGGGTGGGCATCAAAAAGGGCTGAGATTTCAGCCCTTTTTTTGGGCTTATTTATCGCCGGCGTTATCTTTCTGAGAGTTGTCAGTTTTACTGGACGGGTCTGCCATACGTGCGATGGCCTCCAGTCGCTTGATGATCTCTCCGTTTACGCTGCCCTCGGGGAAGTTTCCGTCGGCGTCGGCGATGCCTGGTTCGCGGTCCAGTAGCAGGTGAATGGCTTCGTCAACATGGCGAACACAGTAAACATGAAACTCCCCAGCTTTTACCGCCTCCAGTACATCGTCATGTAAAACCAGATTCCGCTGGTTCGCGGCAGGGATAATCACCCCTTGCTTGCCTGTCAGTCCGCGGGCTTTGCATAAACGGAAGAATCCCTCGATCTTTTCATTTACACCGCCGATAGCCTGGGCTTCACCGTACTGATTAACTGAGCCGGTAATGGCAAAACTCTGGTCGATGGGTGAGTGGATCAGCGCTGAGATCAGGCAGATTAATTCGGCCATTGAGGCGCTGTCGCCATCAACATAGCCGTAGGATTGTTCCATGGCGATGTGAGCGGAGATTGCTAATGGGAACTTCTGAGCATAGCGGTTGCCGAGGAAGCCAGAGAGAATCATGACGCCTTTCGAGTGAATTGCCTGGCCCAGAGCAACCTCGCGTTCGATATCGACAATGCCTTTCGAGCCGGGATAGACCGAAGCTGTGATTCGGGCGGGGGAGCCGAAGCTGGTATCGCCCAGTGACATTACCGTGAGCCCGTTGATCTTGCCGATGGCGGTGCCGGTCGTCTCTAACAGAACCGTACCGTCCAGCATCTGTTCAAAGAGCTTATCGTATACACGCCCGGTACGTTCCTGCTTTGCTTTTAGTGCCCGGTCGATGTGCGTCGTGGTAATTAATTCGTCCTGTGCCAGCTTACGGATGAAGTCTGCTTCTGCGAGCAGGTCAAACTGATCGCCGATCAGTGCACTGAGTGTATCCTGCTGTTCTGCAAGGCGTGCGCTGTGCCTGACCATACGTTCGACTGCTTCTTTGTCGAGGTCAGCGTACTGCTGTTCCTCAATACGGCTCTTCAGTAGCTGAGCATAGGCCTGCACATGAGGCTCGGTTAATTCGATGTCGCTATCGAAATCAACCAGAGTCCGGAACAAGCGTTTAAAGTCTTCATCGTATTCCTGCAACAGGTAGTAAATCTGGCGTGAGCCTATGAGGACCAGCTTAAAATCGAGCGGGATGACATCGGGCACGAGCGATGTGGTATTAAGAAGACCCACCTCCGAATACGGCGATTCCATTTTAAGTTCGTTGGACTGCAGTGCGCGTTTCAGTGCGTCCCAGACAAAGGGTTCAGACAATACTTTTTCAGCATCCAGAATCAGGTAGCCGCCGTTGGCTTTATGCAGGGCGCCGGGTGCAATCTTCTGATAATTAGTAACCAGAGCCCCTTGCTCACTGACGTATTCGATTCTTCCTACCAGATTGGCATACGAGGGATGTGGCTCATAGATGACAGGGGCGCCGCTGTCAGGGGCATGATGTGTTGCGATATTTGGCAGCAGTGAATCTTCAAGGCTGCTGCGTTTCGCATACTCTTCGCGCAAGTCCATCAGGCGCTCTTCGACCAGTTCTTCGAGGACGACAGACGGCAAATGCTCTTCCATTACGGTGATGTAGTCCATCACGGGTTCGTGATGTGAGAAGGCTTCGCGAATTGGAGCCAGTAGCGGTGTAATGGCTTCGCGGATGGTTTCCTGATTCAGGCGGCGAAGCTCGTTACTGCTTTCGCGTTTCCACTGAGGCAATTCTGCAAGCTGCTCGCTGAGCATGTGCTCGAGTTCAGCAATGTCGTTATGGAATGTCTCTCGTTCTTCTTCGGAAAGCTGCGCGAATTCTGTCTCATCCAGTGCTTTGCCTTCCCGCATCGGGGTGAAGCTGATGGCGTTGGAGTCCCGGTATACGGCGACGCCACGCTTATGAGCTTCACGTTCTACTGTCTCTATCGCCCGGTCGTAACGGCGGTTAAACGTATAATCAATCGCCGATTTCTTTTGTTGATAGGTCGGGTGCTCCAGAACAGCAGGGAAGCTGGCAATCAGCTGATCAATCAATTCAGTCATCAGACCGCGGAAGTCGCTGGCCTCCTGGGGAAGCAGTGCCAGAACTTTTGGTTCACGCGGATTGTTGAAGTTGTTTACATAGCACCAGATGTCAGGCGTTTTCTGGCGCTTGGCTTCGCTTTTTAAATAGTCGCGCACGTAAGAGGAGCGTCCTGTACCGGTATCGCCCATAACAAAAATGTTGTAACCGGGGCGTTCCATGGCAACGCCGAACTGGATTGCATTGACGGCACGCTCCTGGCCCAGAACACCATGAAACGGCTCAATGTCCGCGGTTGTTCTGAAGTCGAGAGAGTCTGGGTGAATCGTTTGTGTCGCGAGGGAATAGGGTAACGCTTGAGGCTTCTGTGTCATTGCAGCTCTGCTGTCGCTTTTTCAATAAAGTACTCGGTTACAGTATTGTGCTCGCGGCACTATGACAAGTCTGATTCGTTAAAAGCGGGGACTGGTAAGCTCTGTCAGTTGCTTTTGTGCATTTCTCGGGGATAATTCACGCTTTGGCGGCGCTTGCTGCCAATCTTCATGATCGCAGTATTCAGAATGTGCAGTTAAGGTAGCTCCATGTCGGTCCAGCCGGAAGACAGAACAACGATAGATATGTTCAGCTCGTCAGGGCCGGGCCGACCACGCAGTAACCCTTATGACAGAACTCATCAGTCCCGGTTGAATAAGCGCAGTCAGCGAATGCGTGATAAGCACGCCGGGCTGCACCGTCTTGAGGTGAAACTTCCTGCCCATGTCGTTGCTGCTCTTGATGATGCGGCGGATGAGTTAGGCTTGTCCCGCGCTGAAGTCATTACCAAAGCATTGGAGCAGTGGCTTCATCTCTGACGCAATGAATTGTTCATAAGATCTTGATTCTGAAGCGTGTTTTGGCTAATGTACGCCTCCCCGCTGATCGCGGGGCGTTATGGTGGCCTTTGTCGGTCCCCTCGCAACGATACACCGCGAACCCCGCCAGGTCCGGAAGGAAGCAACGGTAGTGGTCGACTCGTGTGCCGGGGTGTGGCTGGCAGAGGTCATCTCCAGTTTTTCCTTTCCATATTGTCACTGACTTTACCCGCTGATCCAGTTATCATGCGACTTGAATACAGGTATTCAGGCCGAATAGATTTTCATGAGTTATCAGGTACTTGCGAGAAAATGGCGTCCACGTTTCTTTGATGAAATGGTCGGACAAGAGCACGTCTTGCGCGCGCTTATCAATGCGCTCAATGAAGGGCGTCTCCATCATGCGTATCTGTTCACTGGCACGCGCGGCGTGGGCAAAACGACAATTGCCCGGATTCTGGCTAAATGCCTTAACTGTGAGCAGGGCGTCAGCGCCAGGCCGTGTGGTGAATGCTCCTCCTGCAGAGAGATTGCGGAGGGACGTTTTGTCGATCTGATTGAGGTGGATGCTGCATCCCGCACAAGGGTCGAAGATACTCGTGAACTTCTCGATAATGTGCAATACGCACCGACCCGCGGCCGCTTTAAAGTTTATCTGATTGACGAAGTGCATATGCTGTCAACGCATAGCTTCAATGCACTGCTGAAGACGCTGGAAGAGCCTCCCGAGCACGTTAAGTTTCTTCTCGCGACAACCGATCCTCAGAAGCTTCCTGTTACGATTCTTTCCCGCTGCTTGCAGTTCAGCCTCAAAAACATGACGCCTGAGCGTATTGTGGGTTACTTAGGCAAAGTACTGCAGGCAGAGTCAGTCCCTTACGACGAGCCCGCGCTGTGGTCTCTTGGGCGCGCAGCACAGGGCAGTATGCGAGACGCTTTGAGCCTCACCGATCAGGCCATCGCTTTTGGCGAAGGTGAGGTGCACGAGTCTCAGGTTAACTCCATGCTGGGGAGTATGGACCGCGGAAGATTGTTCAGGTTGGCTGAAGTTATGGCCAAAGCCGATGCCAGTGAAATTCTGGCTGAAACCGCATCAATGGCAGAGCACTCACCAGACTACGATGAAATCCTCCAAGGGCTTCTGCATATCTGGCATCGTGCATCGCTCGCTCAGGTTGTTCCCGATGCGATTGATAATGCCGAAGGCGATCGGGAAGCGATTCTGCAGTTGTCGATGGCAATGCCTGCTGAAGATTTGCAGCTGTGTTACCAGATCGCGCTGCAGGGCCGTCAGGATCTGGCGATGGCCCCCGAGCCGCGTCAAGGATTCGAGATGATTCTACTGCGCATGTTGGCCTTCCGTCCTGCGCCTGACGTTGTACCTGAACTTGACCTGGTCTCGGCGCTCGAAAAAAAAAAGCCACTGACGACGGTTCCGTCTGAGACAAAGGTTGATCCAGAAATTGGATTGAATGCTGAATCAAAGACTGAAACAGCCGTCGACGATGCCCAGGATATCCCAGTGGCTGAAGCGGCCGCTACTGAGTCAGTCATCTCTGAGCCAGCTGCTTCCGTGCAGGCATCAGAGACAGCAGAGGCCTCTCCGCAGCCCTTTCCTCAGACCTCAGCGTCTCACGCTGCACCGGTACAAGATCCTCCTGCTGATGCAGAAACTGCCGACACCAGAGTCAATTCTTATTCTGACGTGGCCAATACAGATGAGAGTGATTCGACGGAAGCTGATCACGCAGACGATCATGTTGACTCGGTCGATGATGTGCGCTCTTTCGATGATGTTAAAGAAGCCGCAAGTCCAGAAACAATTTCGCCGGAAGCAACGAAACCTGAATTAATTCAGCCAGAGCCAGTTAAGTCAGCGGACGTTCGTGCTGGAGGTGCTCAGGATCGACGGGATGGATCACTGGCAGATCTGATGGATAATCCGGTCGAAACGGCTGTTGCCGATGGCACTTCGCAAAATACCGAACAGCCAACTCCTGATGAGGATGAAGCGGGCGTCGTTGCCAGTGTCGATGAGCTGCCGGAACTTGCTCCCCACACCTGGCATATGTGGGTTGACCATCTCGCTCTTGCTGGCCTGCCAATGGCAATTGCCAGAAACAGTGCCCTTATCAGAAGGGACGATTCATCCGGCGCTGCAGTGCTTGAATTTGATGTCGACCCCGCACAAGGGGCGTTGTACAACGATACGCAGCGGGAGAGAATCACGGCTGCGTTGAGGGAGCTTTTACCGGGCGTCACACTCATCATGACGCTGACTGCGACACGCGGTGAAACCCCAGAGCAGCGTCGTCAGCGTTTGCTGGCAGATGCGCTGTATTCCGCGCGTCAGGCAATCGATAGTGACCCGCTGGTAGACCAGATTATTAATGAATTAGGCGGACAGGTTATTGAAGACACTGTACGCCCGAATACCTGAATGTTATCTAAGAATTGACCAGAAGAATTGAAGAGAGGTACGCATGATTAAAGGTGGAATGGGCAACCTGATGAAGCAGGCGCAGAAGATGCAAGAGCAGATGGCCAAAGCTCAGGAAGAGTTGGCCTCTGCGGAGGTGACGGGTGAGGCTGGAGCGGGCCTGGTGAAAGTGGTTATGACTGGCCGTCACGATGTTAAGCGCGTAGATCTTGATGACTCAATCATGGAAGAAGAGAAAGAGTTACTGGAAGATCTTCTGGCAGCAGCAGTCAATGACGCTGTTCGTAAAATCGAACAGAACAACCAGGAGCATATGTCGAAACTGACTTCTGGCATGGGCCTTCCAGCGGGCATGAAGCTACCGTTCTGATCTATGGCCAGCCGACCGCGTGATTATCAGCTGCTCTGCGAAGCAATAGACGGCCTGCCCGGAATCGGAGCGCAGGCCGCTGAGCGCCTGGCTGAGTGGTTGGTGTATCGCGGTGATGTCGGGCAGTTATCTGACATCCTTACCCGCATAAAGCATTCAGAGCATTGCAAGCACTGCAATCGGATACAGTGCCAGCAGGACTGTCAGTCTGGTGACGATGCCGCCAGATTCTTTGTCGTTACGTCGACAGAAATGCTACTTGAACAGCTTTCGATGCTTGTCGATTATTGTGGTCCGCTTTTTGTGTTGCACGGCGAGTTGTCGCCAGCTAATGGTACCGGCCCGTCACAATTATGTATGGACGACCTGCTTGCGTCCGTAGAGGCTTTCCCCGACGCATCATTATTGGTGCTCAGTAGTGATTCGGTTGAAGGGCGAACGACGGCTGAATATATTTTCCGTCGCACGGGTCGGGGAGGAGAACGCGTCAGTGTTGAGCGGGCGTGCGAGATATTAAGGGGTCATGATTGACTGAATATACAGAACAGACTGAAGTACCCGTGCCAGAATGGATAGCGACGGACAAGCAGCTGAATGATGCTTGTGCAAAGTGGTCTTCAGCGGTCTACCTTGCGGTCGATACCGAGTTTGTCAGAACCAGCACTTTTTATCCTAAGCCAGGTCTGATTCAGGTGGCTGATGATAAATCATGCGCACTGATTGATCCTCTGGAAATTAATGACTGGAGTGCCTTCAGAGCCTTGATGTTATGCCCGGATGTGGTGAAAGTATTCCACTCCTGTGCGGAAGATCTTGAGGTATGCAAACGGATATTCGATTCAGTGCCCACGCCTCTGTTTGATACTCAGATAGCGATGGCGCTGTCTGGATATGGTGGCTCTGTGGGCTTTCAACGTGCCGTCAGCGAGTTGCTTGAGCTTGATATCCCCAAAGAAGCGACCAGAACCGACTGGCTACAGAGACCGTTAACGTCGGTACAGATGGAGTATGCGACGGCCGATGTTTTTTACCTTTTTCAGATTTATCCTCTGCTAAAACACAGATTGGAAAAACTCGGTAGGGAATCCTGGGTTGAGGAAGAGTGCGCCCGGTTAGTACTGGCAGCAAGTCAGCCGGACACCGATTACAGCAGTGCATTTCAGAAAGTGAAATCGGGCTGGAAACTGCGACCTCAGGAACAAAGTATTCTGCAGCAGTTGGCAATATGGCGCGAGGAAGAAGCGCGTTCACGCGATGTGCCTCGTAACAAGGTTGCAGATGATCCCGCACTTTGGAATCTCTCCCGGTTCAGAGCGAGGAATCGGGATCAGCTTTATAAAGCCGGTCTGCGTGCCAACATCATTAAAGAATGCGGAAAACAGCTATTGCAGATAATTCAGCGTGCGCAGAGTCTGGATTCAGAGGAATGGCCTGAACTATTGCAGCGACCACTTTCTGTTGAAGACGGCAATCTGATGAAGTTGCTTAAAAAAGGCGTGGTGAAAAAAGCAGAGGCGCTCGACATACCGCCCGAAATGCTGGCAAATAAAAAAACACTGGAAGCACTGATTCGTGCACCAGAAAATGAGTTGCCGCCCTTGCTCATGGGGTGGAGAAAAACAGAAATAGGTGATGCCCTGTTGGTGCACCTGAACGAAATCAGGCAATAAATTATGACGGCGAATAAGCGCGTATTGTGTGACGTTTATAAAACACGTCGCAAGGATGAGATGTACCTCTACGTTGAAAAAAAAGAGGGTATGGCAAGAGTGCCTGAAGAGTTGATGGAGATGTTTGGTAAGCCCGAGCTGGCTCTGACTTTACTGCTCACTCCAGAAAAAAACCTCGGTAGAGCCGATGCAGAAAAGGTACTGGCGGATATCGAAGAAAAGGGTTTTTATCTGCAGATGCCTCCAGCTAAAGAGACTTATATGCTTGACCTCTTTTGTCGTAAGGACGATGAATGAGTGCTGATAAGCGCTTCTGGGAAACAACGCCGTTAAACGAGATGAGCCGTGAGCAGTGGGAGTCTCTCTGTGATGGCTGTGCTTTGTGTTGCTTGCATAAACTCGAAGACGAAGACAGTGGGGATGTTTATTACACGGATGTGCACTGTCGCTATATGGATAAAAGCAATTGCCAGTGCACCGTCTATCAGGAACGCCAGGCCCATGTTCCTCATTGTGTCTGGTTAACACCTGAGCAGGCCTCTGAGTTTCATTGGCTACCGGAGACCTGCGGTTATCGCCTGGTTGCGGAGGGCAAGCCTCTCAAGGAGTGGCATCCCCTTATCAGCGGAGATGCTGAGTCTGTGCATCGTGCAGATATTTCACTGCGAGGTAAGGGTATTGCCGATAATCTCGTGAATGAAGAGGACTGGGAAGATCACATTATATGGAAAGCCTGACTGATTATTTTGCCTTTTGGGCCGTTTATGTTCTCGCAGGCCTGCTTGGGTTCTGGTGTTGGGGAAAAATGGCGTTCTGGGTGAAGGCCCGTGGTATTGGTTACCACATCTACAGCGCTGTAGGCGCCATCATTATTTTTACGCCGGTGCCTGTTCCAGATGCTGATACAGAAGTCTTATCGCCTGGGTTTATCGCTGCTCCTTTTGCTTTGATATCTGAGGGTGTGGCTGGGCTTGAGCCGTTTATTCCCTGGTTTGCAGTCTCTGCGGGGATTGCTCTGTCGGTGACTTTCGTCGGCCTGTTGGCAGGACTTGCTCCCAAGCCTGACAAGCAGAAAGAAGGGGATAAACCTTCTGCGAAAGCGGTCAGGAAGACTGCGCCCGTTAAGGGGAATCCTTTCCGTTGATTCAGGGGCAAGGCCTGGTGCCTTGCCCGTAAGTCAACGTCTTTTTGCCTGCCAGCGTGCTCGTTGTGCCACAACAGAACATGCTTCCGTGTCCTACCTGTATCTTAGTTCTGCTGTGACTTACACGCTGATACGTACTTTTCTGGCTAACTCTCAAAACTTTGCTAGTTTTAATTCATACCGTGCCCAGATTGGGCACAGAATTTAAAACGCATGTCTGATTAGTGACACAGGCACCTCGCGGTGCTACTGAGGGTTTAGAAAATGGCTAACCATATATTCATTCTTGCTACCGTAATGCTTCTTGCAGGGATCTTCGGCGGTCTGGTGAACTTTTACCTGTACGGTGATAAAGACCCGGATTCGGCAAGCCTTCCGCGATTTCTGGTGGTCGGTGTGGGCGCATCTTTCCTGGTACCGGTTGTTCTGGATATGGTGAACAGCGAGCTGGTTCTGGAGAGTCAGGGTGATCCCTCGCAACTGCTGATCTTTACGGGTTTCTGTCTTGTTTCTGCGCTGCTTAGCCGATTTGTTATCGATAACATGTCGGACCGGATTCTCAACGAAGCGAACGTAGCTCGTCAGCGTTCAGAAGAAGTCGAACAGGATTTGCGTATCATTCAGAATGAGCTTCTTCCTTTGATTGATACAGAAACCGAGAAGGACATGAGCGGCTATGACCCGCAAATGGCAAACGTATCCGAGGAGCTGGACACCACGTCTACCCAAATCCTCAAGATTCTGTCGAATGGCCGGTATATCTTCCGATCTCTGGCGGGGGTGTGTCGTGAGTGTAATCAGGAAGAATCTACTGTTCTTAAAACACTGCATGTACTGACGACCCGAAGTCTGGCCGGTAAGGTCAGTGGTAAAAATGGTGTGCGTTGGCACATCACAGAGAAAGGTCGTCGTGTTCTCGAAAATAGCCTCTGATTTTGACTGAGCTGGATTTTGACTGAGTTAAAGGGAGTCGGAGCTTCTATGCTGTTTTTCCGAACGATTTGCCTGACGGTACTGTTTACCCTCTTGTCCGTAAGTGTTTGGGCCGACGAGGGACCTGCGCCGGATGTACGAATCGTGATCGACATCTCTGGCAGTATGAAGGAAACGGACCCGGAGAACCTCAGACGCCCTGCACTGAATCTGTTGACGGAACTTCTGCCGGAGGGGGCCCGTGCAGGCGTATGGACCTTCGGACGTTACGTAAATATGTTGGTTCCCCTGGGTACGGTAGATGAAGCCTGGCGCCAGAAGGCACGTGCGGCGAGTGGGGATATCAGTTCAGTTGGCCTCAATACAAATCTCGTGGATGCCCTTGACCGAGCACTTTACGAGGCAACTCAGAACAGTCAGTTTGATCAGACAGTCATTCTTCTGACCGACGGTCGGATTGATATGGATACCTCCGGTGGTGACCCGGAGACAGCGGCGAATACTGCCGCTCGCGAAAGGCTCATCAGCGCCGTTCTTCCTGAGTACATGTCGAAGAATGTCCGCATTCACACGCTCGCATTATCGGACGCTGCCGATGTCTCCATGCTTGGGCAGTTGGCTATGGAAACCGACGGTCTCGCCCTGAAAGCCCATACTAATGACGAACTGATGCCTGCTTTCCTGAAAGCATTTGATCGCGCGGTACCAAGCGAGCAGGTCCCGCTTGTTGGTAATACCTTCAATATTGATCCAAGCGTTAACGAATTTACCGCGCTGATCTTCAGAGCGGCTTCCAGTAAACCTACAGAGCTGGTGTCGCCTTCAGGTTTGCGTATCTCTCAGAATTCTGCGGCGACCTCTGCGGATGTTCGCTGGCATCATGATCTTAATTTTGACCTGATTACCGTTAAATCTCCCGAGGACGGAGAATGGGCTGCCGACGCTGATGTCGCGCCAGACAGTCGTGTGCAGATCTTATCGGATCTCAAATTGAAAGTGACGGGGCTTCCGGGGAGTTTGTTTTCAGGTGTACCAGTTCAGCTCGAAATGTCCCTTGAAAATGAGGGTGAAACGGTCGATGAAGAAACCATTCTGCAGTTGACGGATGTCAGCCTGCAGGTCACAGCCCCCGATGGGCGCACCGGAAGTAAGTTGTTGTCCGACCCGGAAAGCCTCCCAGTTGACGGTATCTTCAGAGAGACTCTCAGTCGATTGAATCAGCCAGGGGAGTACCGACTCGAGATTAACGCCCAGGGGCGTACATTTGAGCGTAAGCAGGTCCTGACGGCGACACTGGCAGAGCCGATGCGCGTGGAGGTTGAGCCCGATGTGAATCAGCAAATTCTTAATGTGCGTGTTTACCCTCAGAGCGACCTCGTTGATACCAGTTTGTCACGTGTGATTTCCAGAATATCGAGCCCGGATGGCAGTTCCATGATTAATGCGATGGAGTATTCGGGAGAAAACGATGCCTGGGAGTTGGCGCTCATGGCCGACAAGGGGCCGGGGAACTACGAGATCATGCTTAATATTCGGGGAGTGTCTGCCAGCGGTAAGACATTCAAAAGTAAACCCGAGAGCATCCCTGTGACTTTTCCTCTTGTGTCTGAAAGTGCTCCTGAAAGAGCGGCCTTGGCATCTATGATGCCTGAGCAGCCGCAAGTCGCAGGCACGGCCAGTTCGGAAGATGATCCCGCCGAAAACGAGGGGGGTGCTGCAGAATCCGCTGCGTCGCCTGATAATCAATCTAAGCAAGAGCAACCTCAATCTGAAGAGGTGCCTTCGCAGGATGTGAGTACTCCGGCACCAGAGGAAGTCGTCCCCGACCTTGCGGCGAGGTATAGCGAGCAGGTTGCGACAGAAGAAGTTGAAACCGAAGAAGAGTCTGGCGTCGCCTGGTGGATTTACGTACTACTGGGTGTAGCGAACCTGGCGCTTCTAGGTGGTCTGGCATGGTGGTGGTTGATGCGGCGCAAAGGAAAGGCAGAAAGCCCGGAGGATGTTGCGGCCCGTGAGTCGCTGGATCTTGAAACAGGCCAGCTTGATGACGCCGACCTGGACTCAGCGGACTTCGATAACTTTGACGGCGCAGAGGAAGAGGAAATCCCAGCTGCTGAGGAAGAAAGTCGCGTGACTGCGTCTATGGGCGGCGATACTGACATGGGAAGCCCTGAGCCAGCTGCCGATGCAGCAGAGTCTGCCGATGACGAT